>CAMAQW010000189.1 GCA_945860335.1 Sediminibacterium ginsengisoli
TATACCAATAACCCATATATTACTAAGCTTGGTATTCGTACAAGATTTAGATTTGATTTTTAAAATGTGGGGAAGATGTATCAAAAACTAATATCATTTCTAGTAGCAGTATTTTTGCTATATGCCAATCAAATCCATGCAGAGATTGCTGTAGACTCTTTTCCAGTTCCTAAAACAGGACCTAAGCAACTCTTTTATTTACAAAGAACTACCAATAGTAACACTATTATTTGTGATTTAAATACCGATGCGAATGGTCAGGTGATCAAAGACAATCCCGTACACGTTTATTGGATACGTTATGATGAGGGTGGTGAAAAAAAGGAGTTAAGTTATATTCAACAAACCTTTGCTTACGGAATGAAGCATGAATCTCTTCCAAACGGCGTATTTAAACTTCATTTTGTATCTTATAAGAAACAAGTATTTTATTTAAAGCGTTCTCCAAAGGACAATCAGTATAAAATGTATTTTGTGCTCAATAATAAAGAGTTTGTTTTGCAAAAATTATTTGTAAGAATTGATGGAGGAACTTTTTGGGTACCCAATGTAATTTATATGGAGATACTCGGAAAGGATGAATATTCTGGAACGCCTTTTTCTTATAAATTCAAGCCTTAATTAGCAAGAATTGCCGATATTTGATGCATGGCAATGATTCAACCTTTTAAGGCTTTGCGACCGCAGCCCCAACTAGCAAAACAAGTAGCTAGTCAACCTTACGACGTATTAAGTAGTACTGAAGCAAAACAAGTAGCAGCTGGAAATCCCGCCTCTTTTTTGCATGTGACCAAAAGTGAAATTGACCTTGCTGAATCAGTAGATATTCATGACGCAGCGGTGTACGAGCAAGCAAAAGAAAATATAACTGCATTTATAAAACGTGATGTTCTTTTTAGAGAATCTAAAGAATGCTACTATATTTATCAGTTAATCATGCATGGCAGGGCGCAAACGGGTCTTGTATGTGTAAGTAGTGTGGATGATTATGAAAATGATATCATTAAAAAGCATGAGTTTACAAGGCCTGAAAAAGAATTAGACCGCATCAATCATATTAAAACATCGGGTGCTCAAACTGGAAATGTTTTTTTAGCCTACCGAAACAATATAAGCTTAGATGCGTTAATTGAAAATTGGAAAAAAACAAAAACGGCTGTCTACGATTTTGTAGCTGATGATCAAATTCAGCACACGATTTGGGTGGTTAATGACACATCTACTATTGACAATATCACTGCTATATTTAATAACGAAATTCCTTGTACGTATATCGCTGATGGTCACCACAGAGCTGCCTCTGCCGCTAAAGTGCGCGCTGCACTCGGTGCAAACGCTACCAAAAATGCAGACTATTTTTTAACCACTTTATTCCCTTCCAATCAGTTGTATATCATGGATTATAACCGTGTGGTAAAGGATTTAAATGGGTTAACACCTGCTGCTTTTATGGAAGCGGTGGCTGTGAAATTTAATATTGAACAGTTACATAAGGAACCATTTATACCAGCAGCGCTGCATGAATTTGGAATGTACATCGATGGATGCTGGTATAAGCTTACCGCAAAAGCGGGTACTTACACTGAAGATCCAATTGGCATTTTAGATGTGACCATTTTACAAAATAATATTTTGGATGCCATACTTGGTATTGCAGATCCGCGCACCGATGCACGAGTGGATTTTGTGGGTGGCATTAGAGGGCTTCAAGTACTCGCCGACAGGGTAGATAGTGGTCAGTTTGCAGCAGCATTTAGTTTGTATGCTGTAACGATTGATCAGTTATTTGCAATTGCTGATAGTGGAAATGTGATGCCACCAAAAAGTACCTGGTTTGAGCCTAAATTGCGAGATGGTTTATTAACCCACCTCATTTACGAATAGAGTAAACCTGCTGCCATGCATATGAAACGATTGTTTGATTGCCTCGATCACCAGCTAACTAATTTTCCTAAACAGGACATGCTTGCTGCTAAAGAAAAAGGTGTTTGGACCCCTTATAGTACTGCTAATGTTGCTGCTACGGTAAATAAATTAAGTGCGGGACTTTTATCATTAGGTATTTCTGGAAAAGATTATACACCAGAAGGGAGTGACAAAATTGCCATCATGAGTGGCAATAGACCCGAGTGGGTTTTTACCGATTTAGCTGCGCAGCAAATTGGTGCCATTCTAGTTCCATTGTATCCCACCACCAACCCTATTGAGGTTGAATTTATTTTAAATGATGCGGCGGTTGGGTACATTTTTGTAAGCAATCTAGAGTTATACGAAAAGGTAAAATCAGTAGCTTCAAAAGTGCCTTCCATCAAAGGAATTTTTACGTTTGATACCATTGAAGGAGCTACACATTGGAGCGATCTAACTGCAAATGCCACACCAGCACTCCTAGATGAAGTGGTACAAATTAAAAAATCAATTCCGGTTACACAGTTAGCGACTATCATCTATACCTCTGGAACTACCGGTGTACCAAAAGGAGTGATGCTTAGTCATCAAAATATTTATAGCAATGTGATGTTTTCGAAAGAGAGTTTTCCTTTTGAAGACGCACCTGATTCAAAAGTATTGAGCTTTTTACCCCTCAATCATATTTTTGAAAAAATGGTTACGTACATTTATTTGTACAGTGGTATTTCTATTTATTACGCCGAAAGCCTAGAAACCATTGGTGATAATTTAAAAGAAATTAAGCCGGATGGATTTACAACGGTACCGCGCCTTCTCGAAAAAGTATTTGAAAAAATAATGGCAAAGGGCGCCGAGCAAACTGGCATCAAGAAAAAATTATTTTTTTGGGCGGTATCACTTGGTGAAAAGTATGACAATATTCAAAGCGGTGGTTTTTGGTACAACTTGCAATTGGCCATTGCCAATAAACTTATTTTTTCAAAGTGGCGTGAAGCACTAGGCGGGAACGTTTCTTTTATTGTAACGGGTGGTGCTGCTTGTCAGGTTAAATTACTTCGCATTTTTAATGCGGCTAATATTCCTGTGTTTGAAGGATATGGTCCTACCGAAAACAGTCCGGTGATTAGTGTGAACCGAAAAACAAAAGGCGGCACCAAATTTGGTACCGTTGGACCTGTTATTAATGGCATACAGGTTAAAATAGAAGCGGACGGTGAAATATGTGTAGCTGGTGAAAGTGTAATGGTAGGATACTACAAACGTCCCGATTTAACAGCAGAAGCTGTAATAGATGGATGGCTGCATACTGGCGATATTGGTGTTTTTGAAAATGATATTTTCTTAAAAATCACCGATCGTAAAAAAGAACTCTTTAAAACCAGTGGTGGTAAATATGTAGCACCACAACCCATCGAAAACAAATGTAAAGAAAGCCAGTTTATTGAGCAGTTTATGGTGGTAGGTGCCGATCGTAAATTTGTAGGGGCGCTGATTGTCCCTTCTTTTGCAACGCTAAAAAGCTGGATGGAAGAAGAAGATATCAATTATACAACTAATGCAGAAGCAGTAGCGCATCCAAAAGTGATTGAACTATTTACCGGAATTATAGCCGAGTACAATACTTTTTTTAACCATGTAGAACAGGTAAAAAAGTTTGCTTTACTAGATAAAGAGTGGACGGTAGAGTCTGGTGAGATGACGCCTAAATTGAGCCTTAAGCGAAAAGTAGTAATGGAAAATTATAAAGCAGCTATCGAAAGTATTTATGCCGAATAAAACGGCAGGCTTTCAATAGCTGCTCCAATCTATTTTATTCTACGCCTGGTTGTTTTAACTGCCAGTTTGTTTTTTTCTTTTCTACGTCAACCATATTTTTTACATCACGCAGTAATTTTTTAGCGTCATATACAATACCATCTTTAACAGTGTATTGCACGCCTCCAATTCTTGTAATTTTATTATCAGGTGTTAAATGCACAGCACCGGTTCCGTAAAGTACTTGTAAATTTTTAAGTGGGTTGGCATTCACAATCACAATGTCTGCTAACTTACCTACCTCTACACTTCCTAAATCTTTTTCTTG
>CAMAQW010000190.1 GCA_945860335.1 Sediminibacterium ginsengisoli
GAACACCGGTTCAGGGTGGTTTTGAAAGCGAAGAAATTTTATATCTATTCAAGAAAATAGTTGCCAGCGGCAAACAATTGATTGGATTTGATTTTGTAGAAGTGGGTGTAGGCGAAACAGACTGGGACAGCAATGTAGGCGCTCACCTACTATGGCGTATGTGTAATTTGATGGTTAAAAACAATCCTTCAAATTAATAGCATGGCAGGAAAAGTATACGAATACATTATTGTTCTTAAAAAACGCTCATTTGTGTTTATCAATACGGTGAGCATACTAATGATTGCTATTGCAGCACTCATGCTTTCACTTCAAGTTATTTTACATGGATACGAGCGCACACTTATATATATAGCTATTATGCTTTCCATGATTGCTTGGACTGCGTTTACAATTTTAAAAGAAAAAAAAGGCAGACCTTCACTTTACAGAATTGCACTATTATTAGGTGCTTGGGGCATTTTTTTACAACCTTATTTATCATGGCTCGCATTTATATATGTGGCTGCTGCCGTGATTGAAAAACAAGTTAAATTTCCGGAAGAAATTGCTTTTGATAACGACGAAGTTGTAATTAATAGTTTTCCAAAAAAGAGATATAGTTGGGACGCATTTGAAAATATTGTTTTGAAAGATGGACTCCTAACTTTAGATTATAAAAAAAATACCTTGTTTCAAAAACAAATAGAATCTGCTGTTGAAAAAGAAGAGGAAGCAGCATTTAATGTATTTTGTCAAGAACGCTTAAAAAAATAACATGGCCAGTCCACTACAACAGTCACCCTATATATTATACTCCGACGGAGAAGGAAATATTTACGAAGACACAAGTTTGTATGTGGTAGGACGCGCCGGTTGGGATGCCATGCCTATTGATCCCGCCGATTGGATAGAACTTCCAGAAGGGGGTAATTTATATGAATTACCTGGCAGACGTGGTATTGGCCTAGATGTTGAAACAGGCGAAATGCGTTTGTGCGATAAAGGATGGGCCGTTGCTGCATTTATTCCTCCTGCACATACGGGTTTATATATTGCCGCCTATGAAACAGAAGCAGAAGCCCCTACACTACCCTTATTTTGTTACACAGCAGCAGGTTGGTTAGATAATAAAACCTATGTGCCTGCCGTAAGAATTGAACAAGATATTAGACAAGAGTGCGCTGGTTATGATGATGAAAAAATTGCTACCGGTACCGAAAAATTATTAGCTGATTACCCGCACAATAGGCTCGTAAAACATTTGATGGAAAATTGTTGCATGACGTACACCTGTCCTGCTGCACGAAATTTTTCTTTGTCAAGATGGGAATGTCCCGTTCCTACATCTCCAGCGTGTAATGCCAATTGTATTGGTTGTATTTCTTTTCAACCATCCGATGAAACCATCGTTTCGACTCAGGACCGTTTAACCTTTAAACCTACTGCCGAGGAAATTGTGGAATTTACCGTGCCGCATTTAAATAATGCGCCTTTCCCAATTATTAGTTTTGGACAAGGTTGCGAAGGTGAACCGCTTCTCATGTGGGAAACCATCAGAGCATCCATAATTGAAATTAGAAAACACACTAGTAAAGGGAGCATTAATATTAATACCAATGGTTCTAAACCAGATGCGGTCAAAGCCTTATGCGAAGTGGGTTTAAACAGTATCAGGGTAAGTACCAACTCGGCACGTAAACATATTTATGAGCCTTATTACAGACCCAATAATTATCAGTTTGAAGATATCATTGAGAGTTTAAAAGTAATGCGCAGTTATGGCGGTTGGACGAGTATTAATTATTTTGTTTTTCCGGGAATGACGGATAGTGTTGAAGAATATGAGGCACTTCGTAAACTTATTATTGACACCGATTTATCCATGATACAATGGCGCAATTTTAATATTGATCCAGATTGGTACATGGGAAAAATTGGCGTAAACGAAACCGGTGAAATGCTGGGTGTAAAGCAACTCATGAACCTTATTGCAGAAGAATTTCCAAAAGTAAAATTTGGTTATTTCAACCCGCCGATCGAGCGAATTAAAGGCGATTACCAAATAGATTTTGCTGGTGGACGCCCGTAACAACAAATATATTGGCATGCTACTTGCAACAGTAGCAGTTATTATTTGGGCGGGTAATTTTGTAATTGCTAGAGGGGTAAATGGGCAAATACCCCCCATCACACTTGCATTTTGCAGATGGTCGTTGGCAACCGTATTAATGCTTCCTATTGCATATCAGTCATTTAAAAATGAGTGGCATATTTTAACCAAACACAAAGCGTATCTTTTTTGGGTGTCGCTGAGTGGAATTGCAATATTCAATACCTGTTTATATATCTCGGGGCATTATACCACTGCCATTAATATGGCGCTCATTAGTACCACGTCCTCTCCAATTTTTGCCACTGCATTTGCCATCATTTTTATTGGCGAACGTATCAATGCATTTAGACTAACTGGTATGCTCATTTGTTTGTTTGGTGTACTATTACTTATTTCTAAAGGCAGTTTACAAACCCTATTATCATTTACTTTTTCGGTAGGCGATATTTGGGCACTGGCTGGTGCCATTGCATTTGCGGTGTATAATGTACTTGTGAGAAAAAAGCCCGCAACCATTTCTGGTACTACTTTTTTACTGGCCATATTTGGATTGGGTGCGTTGTTAATTTTACCTGGGTTTTTAATAGAACAAATGAACGCAGCTCCTATCGTTTGGAATAATTCACTTTTTTTGTCCCTTTTATATTTGGGTGCTGGCACATCGGTGGTTTCTTTTTTATGCTGGAACGCAGCCATTAAAAAAATTGGTGCAGGCACTACTGTTTTGTTTGGCAACCTCATACCAGTTATTAGTACTATCGAAGCTGTTTTATTTTTAAACGAGCCTTTCCAAAAAATACAAATGATTAGTGCATGTATTGTTATATTTGGACTTATTGTAGCCAATACAGGTCAACACAAAAAACAAAGAAAACATGTTTGATCAAATTGACACCATTACTTTAATACTGTTGTGCACAGCCGCTTTTGGTGCGGGTTTTGTAGATGCGATAGTTGGCGGTGGCGGACTCATACAAACACCTACCGCACTTATTTTAATGCCCAATTTACCCGTAGCTACTGTTATTGGATCACTTAAGATTCCAGCATTTAGTGGTACTTTTTTTGCGGCCAAGCAGTACATTAAAAAAGTACAAATTAATTGGAAAACAATGGCACTCATGTGTGTTATTGCTTTTTCATTTGCCTTTTTAGGTTCCGAACTACTCAGTAAAATGGGCAACAAACACATGAAACCCATTTTGTTTTGCGTTCTCATTATAGTAGCTGTTTACACCTATACTAAAAAAAGCTTTGGGCAAACCCAATCAAAAAATCTGTCTCGTAACGCACTACTTGTTCGTAGTTTATTACTCAGTGCTACTGTTGGATTTTACGATGGATTTATTGGACCAGGTACTGGAAGTTTTTTAGTGCTTGGCTTTATTGCTTTACTGGGGTATGATTTTTTACAAGCCAGCGCCCACGCTAAAATGGTGAACCTCTCAACTAATTTTGGATCTATCGCTCTCTTTTTTATAAAAGGAACCATTATTTGGGGCGTTGCCATTCCAATGGCTATTTGCAACGCAGTTGGAGGCTTATTGGGCGCCAAACTGGCTATTGCCAAGGGTAACCAATTTATTCGTGTATTCTTTTTACTTGTAATTGGTGCCACCATCCTACGGTTTGGCTACGACGTATTTTTCAAATAAGCCTTCTTAACTTTTTTTTAGGCCATTAAGGTGGATTACTCCCCTCAATAAGCGTTAATTTTCAACATTCAATGTAAATACCCCCTTAACCCGTAGCTTTATAAGCAGCAATACCTATTATATGACCATTGGGTTTGAAAAAGAAAAAAATATAAAAGCAGGACTTATAACAGCCGTTATTTGTTTGTTGCTTTTTTGCATTTTCTTTTTTTTAACCTGGGAACTACC
>CAMAQW010000191.1 GCA_945860335.1 Sediminibacterium ginsengisoli
GACACAAAGAAACGCTTTTTAGTAATAATGCTATCTGATCTGCTCTATTTTATCCACTCGGTTTTTTCAGAAGCAGTTCCATTTCTTTTGCCGGCAGCGGCGGGTTCATTGGTATAACCTAGGTAGAGTAACCCCATCACCACATCTTCCTCTGCGAGGCCCCAAAAACTTTTAAGCGCTGGATGATGCGTCATGCCGCCCGTGCTCCAAAGTGCACTGATACCAAGGGCTTCGGCGCCAAGTAGTATGTTTTGCATGGCAGCGGCGGTAGCCGCGATTTCTTCTACTAGTGGTATTTTTGCGGGCACTTGTCTTTGCATGTACACACCTAAAATATGGGAAGTTTGGCTCCCCAATTTTTGCAGACTCTCAAATTTTGCAGTGGTAAACACTTCGGGGTCGGTGTTTGTTTTGTAGAGCGCCGCGTGGGCTTCACAAAATTTCGTGACACCTTCACCTGCATATACTTTAAAACGCCATGGTTCTGTTCGACCATGTGTTGGTGCCCAGTGTGCAAGGTTCAGCAAATCTGTTATAATTGAGTTCTCAATTTTGTTGCCGTTAAATGTGGCTGGTTTACTAGATCTTCTAGATAATATGATTTCGGTTAAAGCATTCAATTTTTCCATGCTGTAAATGTAAGTGCGTTGTCTTATATTTAGGATAATAAAATTTTACAAATGCGCCGCTTAAAAAATATCTCTGCTGTTATAATTACGCTTTTATTTACATCCGTAATAACGGCTCAAACTACTGGTACCAATGTGTTTGAGTCTGGTACCGAAGGACATAAAATCTACCGCATACCTGCGATTGTAGCACTTCCTAATAAAACATTATTGGCATTTTGTGAAGGACGTGTAAATGGAAGTGGTGATTTTGGAGACATTAATATTGTGCTCAAAAAAAGTACGGATGGTGGTGCAACATGGTCTGCGCTTTCAACCGTTATCGACTATAACAATTTGCAAGCAGGTAATCCAGCACCTGTTGTAGACCTTACAGATCCACGTTATCCAGCAGGTCGTATTTTTTTATTTTATAACACGGGCAACAATGACGAATATTCGATGCGTATGGGAAAAGGTATTCGCGAAGTGTGGTATGTAACGTCTATAGACGAAGGTGCTACCTGGTCGGCCCCTGTTAATATTACGGCGCAGGTACACCGTCCCAACCAGCCAGGCATTAATAAGGCCTATTCATTCAATGAAGATTGGCGCAGTTATGCCAACACACCGGGCCATGCTACACAGTTTTTAACGGGTATGTATAAAGGCCGCATTTATGTAGCGGCTAATCACTCATCAGGTCCTCCACAAAAAAACTTTGAAGATTACAACGCACACGCTTTTTACACAGACAATCATGGAGAAAGTTTTTCACTGGCTAACTCCATTATTTTGCCAGGAAGTAATGAAGCAACTGCCGCTCCACTGAGTAATGGAAAACTCATTTTAAATGCACGCAACCAAGCAGGTACTGTTCGTTATAGATACGTGGCTTACAGTAATGATGGCGGTGCAAGTTGGCAAGAAAATTATTTTGATACCAGTTTAGTAGATCCTGTTTGTGAAGGTTCGATACTTGAGATAGGGCAAAAAAAAGGAAAAACAATACTCGCATTTTGTAATGCAGCGGATGCAAAAAAAAGAGACAACCTAACACTTCGTATTAGTTATGACGAAGGAAAAAATTGGACAAACAATACGACAAAAAATAAAGCGATTGTAATTGCTAAAGCGCCAGAAAATTACAAAGGAGATTACGCTGCTTATTCAGACCTTGTTGTATTAGATGCAAAACGTATTGGCGTTCTTTATGAAAAAGAAAACTACAGTAAAATTGTTTTTACAGTATGTAGCTGGAAATAAAACTAGTAGCGTTTCTTAAAACCACCACCACCGCGGTTGTCGCGACCACCTTGGCCATTACCTTGTCCGCCACCGCCAGGTCTATTACCACCGCCACCGCTGCGACCCCTGTTGTTATTGTTGTTGCGGTTGTTTCTACCACCAAAATTTTGCTGCCAACGACCACCGTTGTTTCTACCACCACTACCGTAATCATCTCTTTCAAAATTTTGATTGCGGTGTTTAATGTATGGCGTGTTGCTAAATTCTAATTCACCACCTGTGATGGTATCGAGTTCGCTTCTAATGGCATCATCATGCACAAGTTCTTTGTGCCAGTTACTGTACGCAAGTTTCATGTAATACGCAATATGGTGTGCGAACCCTGCCTTTTTTTCTGGATCTTCTTGTGCGAGTGCTTTATTGATCACCACTTCTAAATTTTTTCCTAAGTGCGCATATTTTGGATGACGCTTTGGATAAGGAAGTGGATCAGGTTTTAATTTGTACGTTTCTTTTTGTGGAATCGGATACGGGCTATCAACGTCTAATTTAAAATCACTGATAAAAAATAAGTGATCCCATAATTTATGTTTGAAATCTTCTACATTTTTTAAATGCGGATTTAAAAATCCCATCAGTTCAATAACACCTTGCGCTTGTTGCTGACGTTTTGCTCTGTCTTCGATCGTTAGTAAATATTCAACCATCCTTTGTACGTGACGGCCATATTCTTTCATTCCTAAATAATTCCTTCCTGTATTGTAGTCCATGTAAATGTGGGTGTAATGTAAAAATGTAAACCCTGCGAAACCTGTAATGGTTGTGTAATTATTACGTAGGGTAGGGCAAATGTATGAAATAGTGGCTTTAAATCATTTTTTAATCAGTGGCGCAGGCTGTTTATCTTTGGGAAATGGAACAGATTCTGCAACAAATTGAGGCCTACAAGTCTGAAATGGCTGCTTTTGAAGCTGCAACCCCTGATGCGGTTGAGGCTTTTCGTATTAAGTACTTGGGAACCAAGGGGTTAGTTAAGTCGGTGCTGGGTGAAATGAAAAACGTTCCCCCCGATCAGCGTAAAGATTTTGGTCAGGTTTTAAATGAATTTAAAGCTTTTGCAGAAGCTCGTTATGAGGTCTTACAAAGTGCTGCGGCTCCAGTAAATGCTGCGGCAAATGCAGGTATCGATTGGTCTTTACCTGCCGATCCTACCGAATTAGGTACCCGTCATCCTTTAAGTATTGTGCGCGGACAAATGGTTTCTATTTTTAGAAGACTAGGTTTCGCTGTAGCAGAAGGTCCAGAAATCGAAGACGATTGGCACAATTTTGGCGCCATGAATTTACCAGAAGATCATCCTGCTAGAGACATGCAGGACACTTTTTATATTCAACAAAATCCAGACTGGTTATTACGTACACATACAAGTAGTGTACAGGCCAGGGTCATGGAAACGCAAAAGCCTCCTATCAGAGTTATTTGTCCGGGCCGCGTGTACCGTAACGAAACCATTAGCGCGCGTGCGCATTGCTTTTTTCATCAGGTAGAAGGATTATATATCGATGAAAATGTAAGCTTTGCAGACCTTAAGCAAACACTTTATTTTTTCGTACAAGAAATGTTTGGCAAAGATGTGAAAGTGCGTTTTAGACCAAGTTATTTTCCATTCACAGAGCCTAGTGCAGAGATGGATATCAGTTGTCAAATTTGTAGTGGTAAAGGATGTAACATTTGTAAGCACACGGGTTGGGTAGAAATTTTAGGGAGCGGTATGGTGCATCCAAAAGTGTTAGAAAATTTTGGTATCGATTCTACAAAGTATACGGGCTTTGCATTTGGTATGGGTGTAGAAAGAATCACGCAGTTAAAATACCAGGTCAACGATTTAAGATTGTATTCTCAAAACGACATGCGTTTTCTGAAACAATTTACTGGCGCCTTATAAAAAAATATGCTGCATAACACCAAGGGTATTGTGTTACGTGTTACTAAATACGGAGACACAAGTATTATCACATCTATTTATACCGAGCTTTTTGGTTTGCAACAATATATTGTTAAAGGGGTTAGAACGTCCAGTAAAAAGGGCGCTAACAAAGG
>CAMAQW010000192.1 GCA_945860335.1 Sediminibacterium ginsengisoli
TTGCGTAATTCGCTATCAAGTGGGAGTGGCTGAGCAAAAATGTCTAGCTGCTCAGCTTGTAAGTAGCTATTAAGTTCACTTTCAACTGTTTTTAAAACCTCATCTGTAAAAACGCTTTGACCGTACATTTTTTTCACAAGTCCTGCAGGTACCATTCCTTTTCTAAAACCAGGAATATTTGCTGTTTTTGCATATTTCTTAAGGCTCACTTCAAAGTTTCCTAAATAGTCGGCCTTTTCTAAAGTGACTGTTAATTTGTCTGTAAGCTTTGCAATGTTCTCTCTAGTAACTTTTGCCATGTCTTCTTATTTATAAGGGTTTGCCTGAGGCCCAAATAGGCCAAAGGGGTTAAATGGGCTGCAAAGGTAAGAATTGTAGGCTAAAAACAGCTCTATTATTTGCCAAAAGCGGCAATATTGCTGCTAAAGATCTTTACGGCGATAGCTAGTAAAATGACGCCAAAAAACTTCCGAACGGCCAGTAAACCACCTTCTCCAAGGCCTTTTTGAATCCAATTCAACGATTTTAGTACTACAAATACGATGACTAGATTTACTAGAATACCTGATAATATGTATACTTCCTCGAAATTGGCTTTAAGCGACATAATGGTGGTAAGGGTACCACTTCCGGCAATAATGGGGAAGGCAATGGGTACCATGGTGCTGGATTTGGCGTCTTTGTCGCCTTTGAAAATTTCGTGGCCAAGTACCATTTCGAGGCCTAATAAAAAGATAACCACCGATCCGCCCACGGCAAAAGACCTGATGTCGAGGCCTAATATGTTTAAAAAAGGCTTGCCAACAAACAAAAACGCAATCATGAGGGCCCCAGAAATGAGGGTGGCATTTCCGGATTTAATGCCACCCATTTTTTCTTTCAAGGATATTAAAAGTGGAATGGATCCCACAATATCTATAACCGCAAATAAGGTAAATGTAACGGTGATGAGTTGGTCAAATTGAAAGTTCATACTTATAAGTATTGGTACCCTTACAAATATAACCAATTATTTTACCAAGAAAACGAAGCCCCAAAACTTGCATTAAAAGGCATGGTTGTAAAACCATACACTTCGTAATATTTGGTATTGGTAAAGTTTTGGATATCGGCAGTAAAGCGCCAGTGCTTGTTAAGTTGATACCCAACATTTGCTGCGAGTGTTACGTACGATTTTAACTCAACGTCTGGCGCCCCGTAACCACCTACATCTCTTCTTTTGCTGGCGTACCTGCCCGTAATTTCGAAACGCAATTTTGTGTTAACTTGCGCGCTTACACCCATATTTAATTGGTGCGCAGGCCTGCGTAAAAGATAATTATAAGTGATGGTATCCTTATTGGTGATTCTATTTTGCGTGGTTTCTTTTCCTTTTAAATACGTATAGTTAGCAAAGGCGCTTAACTGATTTGTTAGCGATTTTCTGATTTCAAATTCTAAACCATTTACCGCCTGCTTTACATAATTAAAATACTGGTAGTTGATATAATTATAATCGATACCATTAGCCGTTTGTCTATTAAAATAAACAAGTCTGGTTTGAAGCGTTTTGTTTTGATAACTTAAACCAGCTTCATAGCTCGTTGCTTTTTCTGGATCAAGCTTATCATTGATGCTAATTTGATAGAGCGATGGCGCTTTAAAACCGGTTGAAACACTCGCAAACATTCTTGTGTTTGCACTGATTGCGAAAGAGGGATTTAATGTAAATGTTTGGTTGTTACCATATACCGAATGTTTGTTGGTGCGGCTGCCTAATTCGAGTGTTAATTTTTTATTGAGGCTGGTGTAAAGCAGCGATCCGTAAACTGCCGACTGCTCCGCAAATCTTGTAGGATCATTAAAATTGTAAGGCCCCCAACCGCTAACAGATGCATAATTTTGACTGTAGGATCCTTTTCTGTAATCGATGCCCAGTAAGGCTGTTAGCCTATCAGATAATTTTACACTCGTAAATATTTCTGCGTAATCGGAGGCGGCAGCGTAATCATTTTTTTCAAACCAAGTACTTGTTTTGTGGGTACTGTCATTTAAAAAATGTCGGTCTAGTGTGTTGTGCTGATAAGTGCCCGTAATTTGCCAATTATTTTTTTTGTATACAAAGCCAGTGCCCACGAGTAAGCTGCTATTGGTAATGGTAAAATCTCTATCATCTCTAAAAATACCTGCGTCTACACCAGCTTTATATTTATTGTACATGCTAAATGCTTTGAAAGATAAATGCTCGGTAGCGGCGTAGTTGAGTTGGCCATGTAGTGCAGTTCCATTGTATGCGTCGGCATCAAAATTATTTTTTCCGGTTGTATCAGTAGAAGCAGAAAATCCTTTTGAATTTGTTTGTGCAAGTCTAGCACTGTAAGACCACTTATTTTTTTTACCCGCTACTTGTAGATTATTTTTTACGGTTCCAAAACTACCAAGTATACTACTTGCATTAATTTTTAGTGGCTTTGAAATGTCTTTACTGGTCGTAATAATATTGATAACGCCTGCAATCGCATCGCTACCATAGAGGGTAGATTGCGCACCCCTGCAAATTTCAATTCGTTCAATACTGCTTGTTGCAAAAAGGTTTAAATCCAAGTCATTGTTAATGAATGAAGGATCATTGACAGGAATACCATCAAGAAGTACGAGGGTTCTTCCACCAGATGCGCCACGCGTAAAAATGGTTTGAACACTACCTGCATTATTACTAGCACCATTAACCGTTACACCAACTTGTTCTTGAAGTAGGGTTGCTAAATTTTTGTTGCCCATTTTTTCTAAATCGGCCTTGGTAATAACGGTAACTACTTTACCAGTGGTCGACTGTTTTTGTGCCATTTTATTGGCCGTCACCACCACTTCGTCGAGGGTTGCGGTGTCTTGTTGTGCGCTTACCATTTTCGCTGATAATAGCAAGCTGAGGAGCATTAATTTTTTGCCCATTGTTTGTTTTTTTTTAATTTGAACAATGAGCTTTCAAGAGTTAAAACGGTAGAAACATAAATAGCCGCTGTTACAGCATTTACATTCCATGCTTTTCGCCCGAAAGCCGTGAATGATGGTTTGTGATTGGCAGGTCTTCTGGCTTACGCGCTTCCAACGGGCCTTCCCATTCTAGAATAGAACAGTGGCTGAAGTGTTGGTTGCCTATTTGCGTTTACAGCTACGGGGATAGCGCAAGACTTACACTTGCTTCCCTTTTAATTCCGAAAAATTCGAAAACCAATTACAAAACGAAAATAGGTATTCTATTTTCATAAGGCTACATGGTATCCGTTTTAGTTTTGCACCAAGCGTTGAAAACTTCCTGAAAGTTTACTACATTTAAGCCCACACTGTATTATATGCAATCGAAACAAAAATTGAATTTATTTAGCTTCACCATGATTGTGGTTGGGCTTGTAATTGGGATGGGAATATTTAGAACCGCCGCTACCAGTGCTAAAGATGCTATTGAACCCTCTGTTTATTTTAGTGCTTGGATTGTAGGTGGCCTCGTTGCCATGTGTGGCGCATTAACCTATGCAGAAATTGGAAGTAGGTATCCGGTTACGGGTGGCTATTATAAAGTGTTTTCTTATGCCTATCATCCAAGTATTGCTTTTGCGATTAACTGTATTATTTTAATTAGTAACGCGGCTAGTTTAAGTGGGGTAGCGCTTATTGGTAGTGGATATATTGCTAAACTTTTTCCAGGACATAGTTGGTCCGATATCGATAAAGCACTTTTAAGCGTAGCTGCTATTTTGCTTTTTTATTTTATCAATTTACGTGGATTAAAAATGAGTGCGCGTGCGCAAAATATTTTAATGCTCATAAAAATTAGCATGATCCTAGTGATCATTGCAGCTTTATTTTTTCCGCATGAAACCCTTTTGCACGCTGCCTCTGCGCCAGTTATTCCTGCCTCAAATTTGGGTTGGATTCAAAGTTTTGGTATTAGCTTAATTGCCGTTTCATTTA
>CAMAQW010000193.1 GCA_945860335.1 Sediminibacterium ginsengisoli
TTCATATAAAAATTTAACATGCCATCGCCGGTAACTTCACCAATATTGCTGGCAGATAAATCCCACTTTTCAAATATTTTTAAAACAGCGTCTTCTTTTCCTTTTTCTACCACAATTAACATGCGTTCTTGGCTCTCACTTAAAAGTAATTCCCAAGCTTTCATATTTTTTTGACGGGTAGGTACTTTTTCTAAATCAATACGCATACCAACGCCGCCTTTTGCACTCATCTCTGCAGTAGAACAAATAATACCTGCAGCGCCCATGTCTTGCATGCCAACAATGGATCCTGTATGAATCAGTTCGAGACAAGCTTCTAATAATTTTTTCTCTTGGAATGGATCACCCACTTGAACTGCTGGTAATTCTTCTACGCTGTCTGCAGTAATATCTGCAGAAGCAAAACTTGCACCACCAATTCCATCTTTACCTGTTGCGCTTCCTACAAAAAATACGGGATTACCAATACCTTCGGCAGTTGCAGAAATCATATCGCCTGCTTTCATAATACCCACACTCATGGCATTTACCAGTGGATTGGTATGGTAGCAATCTTCAAAATAAATTTCACCACCCACAGTAGGTACGCCAAAACAATTGCCGTAATGTCCAATACCATGCACCACACCTTTTAACAAGCGCTGCGTTTTTGTATCGTTTAAATTTCCAAATCGTAAACTATTGAGTGAGGCAATAGGACGCGCACCCATGGTAAAAATATCGCGCTGAATACCACCTACGCCAGTGGCTGCACCCTGAAAAGGTTCTAGTGCACTTGGGTGGTTGTGACTTTCAATTTTAAATACCACACCAAAGCCGCCGCCCATGTCCATTAAGCCGGCATTTTCTTCACCAGCTGCAACCAGCATTCTTCCACCATCTCGTGGTAATGTTTTTAACCACTTGATTGAGTTTTTATAACTACAATGCTCACTCCACATGGCACTAAATGAACAGAGCTCCGTGAAGTTTGGGGTTCTACCTAATTTTTGCTTAATTAATTCAAATTCCTCGGCTGTAAGGCGAAGTTTTTGGGCGGTTTCTACTGTAATTTCCATGATGCTGCGAAGGTAAGATAGCGGCTTCTAATTGTTTTGCTGAATTACCAACATTAAGACCCTTAAAATGTGTAATTCAATACCAAGAGCCGCAAAATGCTTTTTTGCTCAATTTATATATTATTTATTTTATTAATGTTAATATAATACCCTATTTTGTAAATATCTATTGAATAAAATTCTAAATATTTTCATGAAGACACTTATTTTTGCCAAATAATCGAAGAAATAAGCACTTTGATTAATATATTATTTTTTTTAATACAAAAGCATAACCATGTCAGCATCGAAATTAGAGTACATTTGGCTAGACGGCTACAAGCCTACACAGTCTTTAAGAAGTAAGACTAAAATTGAAAAAAACTTTAGTGGAAAATTAGAAGATTGTGACATGTGGAGCTTCGATGGCTCTTCTACCGAGCAAGCACTTGGTGGTTCTTCAGATTGTCTTTTAAAGCCTGTATTTATTTGTAAAGATCCAGGACGCAAAGACGCGTACCTCGTTATGTGTGAAGTATTAAATGCAGATGGCACCGCACACGTTTCTAATGGTCGTGCAACCATCGAAGATGATGACAATGATTTCTGGTTTGGTTTTGAACAAGAATATTTTTTATGGAATCCAAATACCAACAAGCCACTTGGTTTCCCAGAAGGTGGTTACCCTGGTCCGCAAGGACCTTACTACTGCTCGGTGGGTGCAAATAATGCTTTTGGAAGAAACATTGTAGAAGAGCATTTAGACATTTGCTTAGAAGCAGGATTAAATGTTGAAGGCATTAACGCCGAAGTGGCAGCTGGACAGTGGGAATTTCAAATTTTTGCAAAAGGTGCAAAAGAAGCAGGCGATCAAATTTGGGTAGCACGTTATTTATTAGAAAGAATTGGTGAGTCATATGGCGTATCTATTAACTGGCATTGTAAACCACTGGGTACATTAGATTGGAATGGTTCTGGTATGCACGCAAATTTCTCTAACACTACTTTAAGAACCTGTGGTAAAAGAGAAGTATACGAAACCATTTGCGAATCGTTCCGTCCATTTGTTAAAGAACATATCGATGTATATGGCGCAGAAAATCACCTCCGTTTAACAGGTAAACACGAAACAGCTTCGATCCACGATTTCTCTTTTGGTGTATCGGACAGAGGCGCATCTATTCGTATCCCAATTGGTGCGGTAGAAAAAGGATGGAAAGGCTGGCTAGAAGATCGTCGCCCTAACTCGGCAGCAGATCCTTACAAGGTTGCAGCTCGCATCATTAAAACAGTAAAAACTGCCAAAGTATAATATTAAAGAAGGTTAGGTAAGCAATCGGAGTCCCTCAAATGAAAATTTGGGGGATTTTTTGTTGATTATTATCCAAAATAACGAGTAATTAAGCGGCTACCTTTATACTTTCATTATATTAAAACTATTTATATGTCATTACGTTTTGATGCAATCCGTGATTTGAAGAACAACAATACCACCGTTGCAGCGAGTGCAAAAATTACAGGCATTTTTAATTCCAGCGTTTTTACTGTAAAAACAGCAAGAGAATACCTCACCGATGAGTCTTACAAAAGTTTAGTGACGAGTATCAGAGGTGGTAAAAAAATTGACCGTTCTATGGCCAATCAAATTGCCATAGGTATTAAAGCATGGGCCGAAAGCAAAGGCGTAACACACTATACACACTGGTTCCAACCACTAACTGGAACCACCGCAGAAAAACACGATTCATTTTTTACTTTAAAAGGTGACGGAACTGCTATCGAAGAATTTGATGGTGCTGCACTGATTCAACAAGAACCAGATGCATCTTCTTTTCCAAGTGGTGGATTACGCGCAACATTTGAAGCAAGAGGATATACCGCTTGGGACCCTTCTTCTCCAGCATTTATTATTGAAATTGGACAAGGTAAAACACTTTGTATTCCTACATTATTTGTGGCATACACCGGCGAATCACTTGACTATAAAGCACCATTATTAAAAGCAGTTGAAGCCATCAATAAGGCAGCCATCGACGTTTGTCATTACTTCGATAAAAATGTTACCAAAGTAACACCAACACTTGGTTGGGAACAGGAGTATTTTGTAATTGACGAAGCCATTGCCAATGCAAGACCTGATTTGGTGCAGTGTGGCAGAACCGTGTATGGCGCCTCTCCTGCTAAAGGACAACAATTAGAAGATCATTATTTTGGATCTATTCCAGAGCGTGTTTATGCGTTTATGAGAGACTTTGAACAAGAGTCTTATAAATTAGGTATTCCACTTCGTACACGTCACAACGAGGTTGCACCTGCACAATTTGAGTGCGCGCCAATTTTTGAAGAAGTAAATATTGCTGTCGACCACAACACGCTTTTAATGGACATCATGAACCGTGTTGCAAAGCGTCACAAACTCGTGGTATTATTTCACGAAAAACCATTTGCTGGTATTAACGGAAGTGGTAAACACAACAACTGGAGTTTAGCAACAGACACGGGTGTTAATTTATTAGCACCAGGTAAAACGCCAAAAACAAACTTAATGTTTTTGACCTTTTTTGTTAATACTATTAAAGCCGTTCACGACTACGCAGATATTTTACGCGCTGCCATCGCATCTGCACCAAACGATCATAGACTTGGCGCCAACGAAGCACCTCCTGCAATCATTTCTGTTTTTGTGGGACAGTATTTAGCCAAAGTACTTGAAGACATTGAAACCCGCGTGGGCAGCAAGTTTGACGAGCAGGACGAAGCCATTTTAAAACTTGATTTACACAGAAGTATTCCTGAATTATTATTAGACAACACCGATCGTAACCGTACTTCTCCATTTGCATTTACGGGTAACAAATTTGAATTTAGAGCCGTAGGTTCTTCTGCCAACTGTGCTATTTCTATGAC
>CAMAQW010000194.1 GCA_945860335.1 Sediminibacterium ginsengisoli
GCCATTAGCATCTACACTACAAACCCCTCTACTTACCGTACCATTGTCACTAAGCGTTTTGCCCAACTCATACCCAATAATAGAATAGGTTTGGTCATTGCACTCATTGTTTAAAAAAGTAGCCGCTTGCACAAAGGCATCTTTACCATAAAAATCATCGGCATTGATTACTGCAAATGGTTCATTTAATTTTCCTTTGCAACAAAGTACAGCATGTGCAGTACCCCAAGGCTTTACACGCTCTGGTGTTACATTTTTACCTTCGGTAAATGCAGCTAAATGCTGGTATACATAATTGGTAGCAATTTTACCATTTAACTTTGGTTCAAAAATTGACTTAAATTGCTCACTAAATTCTTCTCTGATGATAAAAACAATTTTACCAAACCCTGCTTCAATCGCATCATAAATTGAATAATCCATGATCGTTTCGCCACTAGGTCCAAAAGACTGAATCTGTTTCATGCTACCGTAACGGCTTGCCATGCCGGCTGCAAGAATCACTAAAGTTGGTTTCATAAGAGAATATTAAGGGCTGCGAAGCTAAATCATTCTTTAAAATAGTTGACACTTATTACAAATGAATATTAATAATATTTATATACAAGATATCAAGGAATTATGTGGTAACACACTGTCTATCAGTATATTAAGAGCCGATTTAATAGATCCCGTAGTAAGTGGCAACAAATGGTTTAAATTACAATTTTACGTTCGTGACGCTATTGAAGCTGGCAAAACCACCCTAGCCACTTTTGGGGGTCCCTATTCCAATCACATTGTTGCTACCGCAAAATATGGCGCAACCATGGGTCTTCAAACAGTAGGGTTTATTAGAGGTGAAAAACCAACATACTTATCACCTACCCTTACCGATGCCACGGAAAATGGCATGACCTTACATTTTGTTTCCAGAGAAGACTTTGATCAAACAGAAAAAATCATTTCGCATAACCAAGATCCAAGCTGGGCATGGATACCGGAAGGGGGTTATGGAATACAGGGTGCCGAGGGTGCTAGAACGCTTTTAACGATTAAGGACACGCATGCATTTGACACCATTATTTGCGCAGTGGGCACAGGCACTATGATGGCCGGACTCATTAAAGCAGCAGCACCTCATCAAAAAATTATTGGTATTTCAGTATTAAAAAACAACTTGTCTATTGACGCTGAAATAAAAGCATTATTAACCTCCAAGGAATCTAAAAAGAATTTTGAAATCATTCATGGTTATGATTTTGGAGGCTACGCAAAACATACGCCAGCACTTATCAAGTATATGAATGACACTTATAAAAATTTGGAACTACCCCTAGATTTTGTATATACAGCAAAGCTTATGTACGCCGCTGAAGACCTTGCTAGCAAAGGAAAATTTGAGCCTGCATCAAAAATACTACTGATACATTCGGGCGGACTCCAAGGAAACCGTTCCTTTAAAAAAGGAACACTACTCTTTTAAATATTAATCTTTTAAAGTAGCACCAAAAATTTGTTCGAAATTTTGTTTGACTATATCTTTTACTTCATGCATAGATACTGCATGACCTATTTCTTTTTGCAAAGATGTAACCTGCTTATCAGGTATCCCGCATGGAACAATATTATTAAAATAAGCTAAATCGGTATTAACGTTTAATGCAAACCCGTGCATGGTAATCCAACGACTGCACTTGATACCCATGGCACAAATTTTACGTGCTAATTTTTTATTATCAGGATCTAACCAAACACCCGTTTCACCTGCACTTCTGCCAGCCACAACACCATAATGCGCTAGTGTTAAAATAATTACTTCTTCTAAACTTCTTAAATACCAGCCCAGGTCGGTCTTAAACTTTTCCAAATCCAAAATGGGATATCCCACCAGTTGCTCCGGTCCATGAAATGTGATATCTCCTCCTCTATTAATATGAAAATAGTCGATACCATTGGCTTCCATAAATGCAGTAGTCATGAGCACATTCGCCGCATTGCCATTTTTACCAAGCGTATATACAGGTGGATGCTCTACAAATAACAAATGATTTTTTGTTGGCCACTCCGTTACAGGAATTTCGGATTGATTCCGGTAACTCGCCTTAATAGCCGAGTTGGCACTTAATAAAGACTCCTGATACGTCCAAACCTCTTTATACTTACGGGTACCCAAGTCCTCAAAAAAAACTTCCTGCTGCATTACACAAAAGTAGGAAGGTTTGGGGCTATTTTTGCAAGTATGGAACCGGATATTGATTTATTTAATGAAGAAGGTGCAGAAACCCTCTACGAAAGAAAAATCTTTGTTATAGACAAGGGGCAAGAGCCGTTTCGTATAGACAAGTGGGTTCAAACACATATGGAGGGCGCCACCCGAAGCAAGGTTCAACAAAGTATTGAAGCCGGTTTTTTAACGGTTAACGGTAAAAATATTAAAAGCAATTATAAGGTAAGACCCGGAGACGAGATTTTAATCATGAGTTTGGTGAATCCAGAAACACATGCATTAAAACTTGAAGACATTCCGCTAAATATTGTTTTTGAAGATGACGCTGTTATGGTTATTAATAAACCAGCTAATATGGTGGTTCATCCAGGCGTTGGAAATTATACGGGTACCCTTTTAAATGGTGTGGCTTATTATTTGCAACAACAAAATCCAAACATCGACGAACAATCTTTGCCTCGTTTTGGACTTGTACACCGCATCGATAAAAACACAACTGGACTCATTGTACTTGCAAAAACCGCAGAAGCAGCTGCACATTTAGCAAAGCAATTTTTTAACCATACCGTAGAAAGAAAATACACAGCGCTTGTTTGGGGTGATGTAACGGAAGATACAGGAACCATTGTTGCAAATATTGCACGTCACAAACAAAACCGAAAAACATTTGACGCTTATCCGGAAGGAGATATTGGAAAACACGCCATTACACACTACAGTGTTATTGAAAGATTCAATTATGTCACTCTTATAAATTGTGTTTTAGAAACGGGTCGTACACACCAAATTAGAGTGCACTTAAAACATATTGGCCATACTTTATTTAATGATCAAGAATACGGCGGTGACCGCATTTTAAAAGGAACCATTTATACCAAGTACAAACAGTTTGTAGACAATTGTTTTGATGCATGCCCTAGATGCGCACTTCATGCTACTACACTTGGCTTTATACATCCCACCACCAACGAATTTATCAAATTTGAAGCAGCCATACCTTCTGATATGCTAGCAGCTGTTGATAAATGGAGCGGGTATGTACAAAATAAAACACGCACCGAATAGTGCGTGTTTTATAAAAGATTTCAATAGCGTTTTTTTACTTCTTTACGGCTACTTTTTGCAAGGCACTTAATGGAGCAATGTATAAGCTCCTTCCGTGTGTACCTAAAATAATTTCATTGTCACGCGGGTGTACTGCAATATCATGCACTGGCACACTTGCAGGCAAACCCTTGTTCCACATCATAGAACTATTTCCACCATCCATACTTACATAGAGGCCTCCGTCTGTTCCAACGTATAAAATGTTTTCGTTTGAAATATCCTCTTTAATAACGTTTACAGGCTCAATAGGAAGGTCTTTCATAATTTGCTTCCAAGTGCTACCATAATCGTCAGAACGGTATACATAGGCATTAAAATGATCGTTACGGTAGCCGTTTAATGTTACATAAACACGTGCTTCATTAAATGCACTCGCTACTACCCTACTAACATAAAATCCCTTTGGTAAACCTTTGCTTAAAAGTGAAAAAGTATAGCCACCATCTTTAGTAACCTGAACATTACCATCATCAGAACCTACATAAACAAGACCAAACTTGATTGGGCTTTCACTGATGGTGGTTAAAGTTCCAAAAGGAACGTCACCTTGTGCGGGATTGGTGGTTAAATC
>CAMAQW010000195.1 GCA_945860335.1 Sediminibacterium ginsengisoli
AAGGTTTTAATTGCTGCAGACTTACGCGGCATCGATTCACATGGTGTTGCACGCTTAAGTGGATATGTGCGTTTGTGGGAAGCAGGCCGAATCAATGCTACGCCAAATTTATCTATTGTGCATGAAACCCCTTCTACAGCTGTTGTTGATGGTGATGCAGGACTTGGCCTAGTAGTTGCGCCGTATGCCATGCAAATTGCGATTGATAAAGCAAAGCAGGTAGGCACTGGATGGGTATCTGTTAAAAATTCAAATCATTTTGGCATTGCTGGTTATCACGCTATGATGGCGCTAGAACATAATATGATTGGTATGGCTATGACCAATGCAAGTGCACTGGTAGCGCCTACATTTTCGTCAGAAAAAATGCTGGGTACCAATCCTATAGCAGTGGCTATTCCGGCTGGTAACGAGCCTGCATTTGTTGCAGACATGGCCACTACTACAGCGGCGAATGGAAAACTAGAAATACTGCAACGAAAAAATGCAGACGCGCCACATGGCTGGGTACAGGATGCAAATGGCAATGATGTTACGGATGCAAATATTTTAAAAAAAGGTGGGGCACTACTTCCACTTGGAAGCGATAGAGAACATGGTAGTCATAAAGGCTATGCACTTGGCTCTATTGTTGATATATTTTCGGCGGTATTAAGTGGCGGTAGTTATGGGCCTTGGGCGCCGCCATTTCCTGCATACATTCCGCTTCCTCAAAATATGCCTGGCGAAGGGCTTGGACATTTTTTTGGCGCCATGCGTATCGATGCATTTAGACCTGCTCAAGATTTTAAAAGCAATATGGACAACTGGATCACAAGATTTAGAAATGCCACGCCTATAGATCCTGCTCAAAAAGTACTTATACCTGGAGATCCAGAAAGAGAAGCCCAGGAAGCGCGCATGCAAACGGGTATTCCTATAGTAGAGCCTGTAGTGCTCGATTTAAAAGATGTAGGTGCCCGTTTTGGTATTCAGCTCTAACATGCGATAGCCCTCATTTTTTCTACGATTTACCTACCTTTGCCCCGCAAGTAAAAGCAGTCGATTATGAAAATAATGAAGTTTGGAGGTACAAGTGTAGGTAAGCCAGAACGTATGCATCAAGTGTATGAACTCATTAACAAAGATACCGAATCTAAAATAGTTGTGTTAAGTGCGCTTAGTGGAACCACCAACGCTCTTGTAGACATTAGCAATAGTTTAAGTGCTGGAAATAAAACAGAAGCCAAACAAAAAATCGACACCCTCGAAGCGCATTACCATGCATTTGTGTTAGATCTTTTAAAAACAGAGGCGCTTATTGCAAAAGGAAACGCGATTGTAAAAGAGCATTTCGAATTTTTAAATATCATCACTAAAATTTCATTTAGCGATGCGCTTAATAAAGATATTTTAGCACAGGGTGAACTGATGAGCACCAAATTATTTTGTTGTTATTTAGAACAGCAAGGTCAAGATCATTTACTACTTCCTGCACTTGATTTTATGGTGCTGGATCAAAACGAAGAGCCTAGTTTACCGCTCATTCGTTCTAAGTTAAATGCACTTTTAGCAGCGCACACCGATAAAAAAATATTTATTACTCAGGGATATATTTGTAAAAATGTTAGAGGTGAAGTTGACAATTTAAAGCGTGGCGGTAGTGATTATACCGCTTCATTAGTTGCTGCTGCATGCAATGCAAGTGTGTGTGAAATTTGGACAGACATTGATGGCATGCACAACAACGATCCGCGCATTGTCAATAAAACAGTAGCCATCGAGCAGTTGAGTTTTGATGAAGCCGCCGAGCTTGCTTATTTTGGTGCTAAAATTTTACACCCTACATGTATTTGGCCCGCACAACAAGAAAATGTGCCTGTTAAATTATTAAATACCATGCAGCCGGATGCTCCTGGAACGGTTATCACCAAAGAAGCAGGAAGTGAAGGTATTAAAGCGGTTGCTGCAAAAGATGGTATCATTGCTATTAAAATCAAGAGCAGTAGAATGTTATTGGCGTATGGGTTTTTGCGCAAAGTATTTGAAGTATTTGAAAAGTACAAGACCTCTATCGATATGATTACGACTTCCGAAGTAGCGGTATCAGTAACAATTGATAACGATGTATACCTCGCTAACATTGTAAAAGAGTTAGAGCCGTTTGGTACCGTAGAAGTTGAAAAGGAGCAGAGTATTGTATCGATTGTTGGTAATCATATTGCCCACACAGACTCGGTACTTAAAAAACTATTCAATGCAATTGATGAAGTGCCTGTTACCATGGTAAGTTATGGCGGCAGTGCACATAATATTTCATTACTCGTGCCAACCGCCGATCGTACAAAAACACTTCAACTTATTAACTCGGGCTTGTTTGGTTTGTAGTAGGAATGGCTTCTATAAATTGAAGGTTTCTTGAAATGCCTTCAAATTTTGATCGCTGCAAAGGCGAGTTTTTAAACAGGGTTGTAAAGCCTTCTTTGGTTAAGTTATTCCATTCTTTTGTGCCAAAGGTTTCAATGGCTGTATTGGGCGTAAATTCTGGCTCCTGGTGTTGTTTGCTAAAGCGGTTCCATGGACATACGTCTTGACAGGTATCGCAACCAAACATCCAATTGTCAAATTTGCCTTTCATTTCGGAAGGAATGATAGCGTCTTTTAATTCGATGGTAAAATAGCTGATGCATTTGCTTCCATCAACTGTTTTGTCTGGTAAAATCGCTTCAGTGGGGCAGGCGTCAATGCATTTTGTGCAAGAGCCACAAAAGTCTTTGGCAAAAGGATCGTCATAAATAAGCGGGAGGTCTACAATAATTGTTGCAATAAAAAAGAAAGAACCATCTGTTTTCGAAATCAAGTTTCCATTTTTCCCAATCCATCCAGCCCCTGATTTTTGCGCCCAGGTTCTTTCAAGCACAGGTGCAGAGTCTACAAATCCTCGCCCTACAATATCACCTGCTTTTTGTCGTAGTGCGACTAGTAATTTGTTGAGCTTTTCTTTGATTACAAAATGATAATCGGTGCCATAAGCGTACGTGGAAATTTTTGGACTATCTACAGGTTGCTTTTTAGGGCTATAATAATTTTGCGTAAGTGTTATGACCGACTTTGCGCCAGGTACTAATTTGGTGGGATCTACGCGTAGGTCAAAATGATTTTCTAAATACTGCATTGATCCGTGCATACCGGCGTGCAGCCATTTCTCTAACCTCCTAGCGTCTTCATCGAGGGGCGCTGCTTTTGCTATACCGCAATGTGTAAACCCTAACGATAATGCCGTCTCTTTTATAAACCTAGTATGTTCTTGAATCAATTGCATCTATATCTTATTTGCAAGCAGCAACAATTTGATCGTCGATGAGTGCTTTAAAAGAAGCCATGAGTTCTTTGTTCTCGCTAGAAGATTCTCCAGGTGTAAAAACAAGAAAAGCATATTTCCTACAATAGTCTATCAGTGGCCATGTTCCAAAAAGTCCGGGGCATGCTACAGTGGTTGTTTTTCCATTTTCGTCGGTTCCAAAAACCCATTGCCCCACCGCGTAATTTTTACCTTCCAGTATAGCAGGGGTTTCTTTGATCATGCCTTGTGTAGAACTTGATTTCATCATTGTTTCAATGGCAGCTTCTGATAAAATTCTTTTACCATTAAATACACCGCCATTTAAAAGCATGGATAAAAAATTCATGTAATCATAAGCGCTGGATTGTGCACCACCTGCCGGATTAATAACGGTGTAGCTAAAAAAGTTGGTAGTACGCATAAGTAAGGGTCTTGTAATACGCTCCGCCATCATTTGTTCAAAGCCTCTTTTGTTCATGACTTCCAATACCCTTGCTACAATGGTGAATCCGATATTGTTAAATCTAAACACCAATCCTGGATTGGATAAAATTTCTTTACT
>CAMAQW010000196.1 GCA_945860335.1 Sediminibacterium ginsengisoli
CCGCTTAAACCCATGCTCATGACCCTGCAACGCTTTATTTTTTTAGTTCTTTTTTTGATGACTGTGGTGGGCGCCTCGGCACAGCAGTCTCGAGAAGAGTTGCAAAAAAAGGAGCAGGAGCTTAAAAAAGAACTCTCTGATTTAAATAGGCAGCTCTCAGAAACGCAAAAAAACAAAAAGCTTTCTTTAAACGAACTAGCACTTATAAAGCGCAAAGTAGCCAAGCGTGAAGAGCTCGTGCGCGGCATCAACAATCAAATTAACGAGCTGGATAATACCATTTACTTAAACGAATTGGATATTTACCGTCTTCGTAAAGAACTAGATACCCTAAAACTTAAATACGCCAAGAGTATTGTTTTTGCGTACAAAAGCAGGGGCAGTTATGAGTACCTCAACTTTTTATTTTCGGCCCGTAATTTTAATGACGCCGTTAAGCGCATGGCCTATTTAAAAAGCTATCGTCAAAATAGAGAAACGCAAGCCATTGCCATTGCGCAATCCCGAACCATGCTCACACAAAAAGTAGACGTACTCAACTCTAATAAAAAAGAGCGCTTGGTAACCCTAACGGCCCAAAGTGAGCAGTTAAAAGTATTGCAAGAAGATAAAAAGGCACAGGATAAAGTGGTGGCGCAGTTAAAAGGACAGGAGTCTGTGATTGCCAAGCAAATTAAAGACAAAGAAAAGCAGCGTGTGCGTATGCAACAAGCGGTAATGGCCATTATTAAAAGAGAAATAGAAGAAGCCGCGCGTAAAGATAAAATTGCCAAGCAAAAAGCAATTGATGACGCCAAAAAAAATGCGGCAGCAGCGGCACCAAAAAATAATACAACTGATAATTCAGTTAAAAATAATACGGCTGCTAGTAGTGCAAAAAACAATGAGCCCATTGTACTTGCAAAAGCAGGTTCACGTCCTTATTCTCCATTTGAATCTACAGAGGAGGGCCGTGAAACTTCCATGCATTTTGAGCAAAATAGAGGACGCTTGCCATGGCCTGTAGATCGTGGTAATGTGTTTATTGAATTTGGTGTATCTACGGTACCAGGTACTAAACTCAAGCAAAATTCGGATGGTATACATATTGCATTACCAGAAGGGTCTGCTGTAAAATCAATTGCCGACGGTGAAGTATCTTATGTTGGAGAAGTAAATGGCGACCAGGTTGTAATGGTGCGTCACGGAAAATATTTTACGGTGTACCAACAGCTTTCTAGCGCGAGTGTTAGCGTAGGTAAAGAAGTTAAAGCGGGTTCTATGCTAGGCCGCTCTGGTAAAAGTATAGATGGTGAGGGCAGTATTATTTTTACCATCAACAACGAGCGTGGTGTGCCGCTTAATCCAGATCAGTGGCTACGTCCGCGTAGATAATATTCGATTTTCATTTACTCCGCAGCTGCCACCGCTCCGTTAATTGCCTTTTTCCAACCTGTTTTTAATGCATCTGTGGCTTCATTTGACAATGCTGGTTCAAATACTTTTTGAATTTGCCACTGCACGCTAATATCATCTATTGAGTTCCAATATCCTACTGCAAGCCCTGCTAAATAAGCGGCACCAAGTGCTGTTGTTTCTGTAATAGTAGGCCTAATTACTTTGGTATGTAAAATATCGGATTGAAATTGCATGAGCATGTTATTGGCAGTAGCGCCACCATCTACACGTAATTCTTTAATGGTAATGCCCGAATCTTTTTGCATCGCATCTAATACATCCATGGTTTGGTAGGCAATACTATCAAGTGCTGCGCGTGCAATATGTCCTCTATTGGTACCTCTTGTAATACCTACAATGGTACCCCTAGCATGTTGGTTCCAATAGGGTGCACCTAGCCCGGCAAATGCAGGTACTACATAAACGCCACCTGTGCCGGATACAGTGGCAGCAAGGGTTTCAACCTCTGCCGATGTTCTAATCATTTGTAATCCATCTCGTAACCACTGCACTACAGCGCCTGCAATAAACACAGATCCTTCCAGTGCATAATGCGTTTCGCCATTAATTTGCCAAGCAATGGTTGTAAGTAAATGATGATGAGATGTTACTGCCTTAGTGCCAGTATTCATGAGCATAAAACAACCCGTGCCATAGGTGTTTTTTACCATGCCCGGCTGTATACATTGTTGACCAAAAAGTGCAGCTTGTTGATCACCAGCAATACCTGCAATAGGTATGCTATGTGATGTCAACATATTATTGGTATGTCCGTAAATTTCTGAACTACTTTTTACTGTTGGTAATATGTTTTTTGGAATGTCTAATAGTGCTAATAATTCTTCATCCCAACTAAGGGTATGAATATTATATAGTAGTGTACGCGATGCATTTGAAACGTCGGTGGCGTGCACTTTACCGCCCGTTAATTTCCAGAGTAACCAACTATCCACCGTGCCAAAACATAATTGTCCTGCTGCTGCTTTTTCACGCGCACCCTCTACGTTATCAAGTATCCATTTTAATTTGGTGCCAGAAAAATATGCATCAATAACAAGTCCTGTTTTTGCTTGAATATTTGCTGCGTGCCCTTGTGTTTTTAGTTCGTCGCAATAATTTGCGGTTCGTCTATCCTGCCATACAATAGCATTGTAAATAGGTTGCCCGGTTTGTTTATCCCACACCACCGTTGTTTCACGCTGGTTGGTAATTCCAATAGCTGCAATTTGAGAAGCGTCAAGCCCAGCTTGCATGATAGCTTCTGAGGCAACACCAATTTGTGTGCTCCAAATTTCGTTGGCATCATGTTCTACAAGTCCGGCCTCCGGAAATATTTGTGTAAATTCTTTTTGTGCGGTTGCTAAAATTTCGCCGGCTTTATTAAAAATAATGGCCCTGCTAGAAGTAGTGCCTTGGTCTAAGGCCAAAATATATTTGTTCATAAAATGCGTTGATGAGTTTGAGAAAATTACCCGAGCCACATGTAAACATAAGCCGCAATTACTGCGCCAATAATAGGCCCAACAACAGGCACCCATGCATAACCCCAATCACTTCCACCTTTATTTTTAATAGGAAGTAATGCGTGCATAATGCGCGGTCCTAAATCTCTAGCCGGGTTAATAGCATAACCAGTGGGTCCACCCATTCCAAGGCCAATTCCAAGTACCAGTAACGACACCGGAACTGCGTCTAGTGCACCATTTGTTTGCGCGGGCGCAGCAATATAAAAAACGCCCAGCATAAATATAAAAGTTGCAATGGCTTCCGATAAAATATTGTGAAATGGATCTTTAATACTTGGAGATGTGCAAAAAACGCCCAATTTGGTTGCCGCATCGGTGGCTTCATCAAAATGTTGGCGGTGCGCTAGCCAAGCCAAAAAAGCACCCAGCATGCACCCCAGCATTTGGGCAAGTAGGTAAGAGGGCACTAGGTCCCAACTAAATTTACCGGCAACGGCTAGTCCAATGGTTACGGCTGGGTTTAAATGCGCCCCACTAATGGTTGCAGTAGCATAAACACCTACAAAAACGGCTGTAAACCAGCCAAGTGTAACGGCCAAATAGCCTTCTTGGTTACCTTTTGTTTTGGGTAATGCCACATTGGCAACAACGCCTGTTCCGATGGTTAAAATGAGGGCTGTGCCTAGTACTTCAGCTAAAAATGGGGACATACACTTGAATTTTTGACAAATTACAAATTTTAGTCAATTTTTCCTTTTTTTCTCAACCCCTAATCCTTACCTTTGCGGCAATTTTAAAACCCTATATATACTTCATTGTATGGCTACAAACGGTAAGATTAAACAGATCATTGGTGCGGTAGTTGACGTTCATTTTCCGGACAAAACATTACCAGAAATTTACAACGCACTTGAAATCACCAGAGAAGGTGGTGAAAAGTTAGTACTCGAAGTGCAACAGCACCTTGG
>CAMAQW010000197.1 GCA_945860335.1 Sediminibacterium ginsengisoli
TCATCAAAATCGCGGCGTGGTTGCTTGGGATTGATTTGAATATCGGCGAGTGCAATTTTGCTGGTGGCAACGGCTTGTTGCGCAAGTGCAGGCTCTACCTGTCCCTTTGGGGTTTTGTATTCTGCATCAATATTTGAAAGCAAAGAACGGAGTCCTTTGCCAATCATGTCTTTGTTATTTTTTTGGCTACTCATTATTCGATAATTCTTTCTTCGTTAGAAATTTTTGTCATGCCATTGTTTTGTAAAATTTCTTTAGCAAGGTTTAAGTAATTGATGGTGCCCTTACTATCGGCATCGTATAAAATAACCGGCTTCCCAACACTTGGTGATTCACTGAGTCTGGTATTGCGGTGAATAATAGTATCAAAAACCATTTCATCAAAGTGTCTGCGAACTTCACTAACCACTTGATTGCTTAAGCGTAAACGGCCATCATACATAGTCATTAAAATACCTTCTATTTGAAGTGCTGGATTTAACCTGCTTTGAACAATTTTAATAGTGTTGAGTAGTTTACCTAATCCTTCTAATGCAAAAAATTCACACTGCACCGGAACAATAACACTATCTGCAGCAACCAAAGAGTTAACGGTAATTAGTCCAAGCGAAGGAGAACAATCGATAATAATAAAATCGTACTTATCACGAACAGCATCTAAAATACCTTTCATCACATTTTCTCTGTTCGGGTAATTGATCATTTCAATTTCGGCGCCCACTAAATCGATATGCGAAGGAATTAAATCTAGGTTGGGTACTTCCGATTTTAAAATCACATCATTTGCAGTTGCATTGTTAACCATGCAATCATATAAACTGCTCGTGATGTTGTGCAAATCAAATCCTACACCCGTGGTGCTATTTGCCTGCGGGTCGGCATCTACAAGAAGTGTTTTAAACTCTAAAACAGCCAAACTTGCCGCTACGTTGATAGCGGTGGTTGTTTTGCCCACGCCTCCTTTTTGATTGGCTACGCCTATAATTCTCGCCATAATATTTAATGCTTGTAAGTTGCCAAAAATAAGCTTTCAGCTACATCTTTTGAAACAATCTTATCCATACTTTGTTGTAGCAGTAACCCCTTGTCAAATTTCCCTTAAAACGGCTAAAAAAGGGCTAATTTTGCCTTTTCTCAATCGATTTTGGCCAAAAATCACTCAAATAACCCAAATCTATGCGTAGTGCAACAAGCTGGTGGATCATCGCTCTTATCATTTTTTTACTGGATTTATACGTTTTTCAGGCGCTAAAAACAGTTAGCCAGCAGGGGTCCGATAGGGGGCGTCAGGCCATTTATGTGACGTATTGGGTGGTTTCTTTTTTTACCATTGCTACCATGCTTTCTTTTCCTTACCTACAATTTTTGCAAACCTCTAAAATTTTTAGAAATTATGTGTTTGCGATTCTGATCGGACTTTTTTTAGCCAAATTAATTGGGTCTCTATTTTTTGTAGCAGATGATATTAGACGCGGTGCACTTGTGCTCATGAATAAAATTTTTCCTTTATCAGGTGCACAGTATATGGGTCCAGAAGGGCAGGGTATTCCAAGATCTACTTTTTTGAGTTGGTTGGGTCTTGGACTTGGAGGCACATTATTTGGTACTTTATTATTTGGGTTCAGTAACAAATACAATTACCAAGTTAAAAAAATCAAACTCTCTTTTAAAAATTTACCAGGGGCGTTTAAAGGGATGCGCATGGTGCACATTAGTGATATTCATAGTGGTAGTTTTCAGGATATTAGAGCGGTCAATAAGGGTATCGATTTAATATTAAAGCAACAGCCGGATCTTATTGTATTTACGGGTGATTTAGTAAATGATAGAGCCACCGAAATGGATCCGTATCAAAATTCATTTGGCCGTTTAACCGCGCCACTCGGTGTTTTTTCTACACTGGGTAATCACGATTATGGTGATTATGTTCAGTGGCCAACTGCGCAGGCTAAAATTGATAATTTAGAAGCGCTAAAAAAAGTACATGCTAATATGGGATGGCGCCTACTCATGAACGAGCATGTAGTGCTTGAAAAGAATGGTGAAAAAATAGCTTTACTCGGGATCGAAAACTGGGGTGCTAAAGCAAGGTTTCCGAAGTATGGAAAAATGGATTTGGCGTATCCGGGCACTGAAAATATACCGTTTAAAATTTTATTAAGTCACGATCCTAGCCACTGGGATGCTCAAATTTTACCTGAATATAACAGTATTGATTTGATGCTTTCTGGTCACACCCATGGCATGCAGTTTGGCCTCGAAAACCCTTATTTTAAATGGAGTCCCGTGCAGTGGATGTACAAACAGTGGGCGGGTTTATATGAGCAAGGATCACAAAAACTATACGTGAACAGAGGGTATGGATTTATTGGTTATCCGGGCAGGGTAGGTATACTTCCAGAAATTACGGTGATAGAATTAGTTTAGATATGTTATTGTTAAGCCATTTAACAATTAGTTGAAGTTTTTTTCGTTTTAATTACTAGAACTTAATGGTATAAAACTTTCTATTATGAAAAAGACATTTATTTTACTTGGACTTGTTGTTTTTTTATCAGTTGGTGCTGCGGCACAGGCAGGTTTTAAACTCGGTGTAAAAGGTGGGCTTAATTTAAACAGGGTCAATGGCCAATCTTTTAACGATGCATTTGATATGGGTTATATGGCTGGTGCTTTTGCAGAAATTGACATCAATAAATTTATTGGTATTCAACCAGAATTATTGTACAGTCAAACCATGACCAAGCGCTCTAGTTTTTCTACCTTATATAATTCAAGATTTACGCAGGCGTTTTTAATTGACAATGCCTATACAAGACTTAATTATTTAAGCATCCCTATTTTACTCCGTCTTAATTTAGGTAAGCTCATTACGTTTAATGCAGGCCCTCAATATGGCATACTTATTGGTCAGGATAAAAATGTTTTAAACAACGCGCAAAACGCTTTTAAGTCAGGCGATATCTCTGCAGTAGTTGGTGCGCAATTAAACTTAAGTTCTTTTAGAATTTATGGAAGATACGTTGCAGGCTTGCAAAACATTAATGCCATTGATGACATGGAAACATGGAAAACGGCTTCTTTGCAACTAGGTATTGGACTTAAATTCTAGGTCGTTATAAAAGTAGTCCTTGAAGGAATAAATAGGCGAAGCTAAAATAGATTATGAGCCCAGTTACATCTACAAGTGTAGCAACAAAGGGTGCCGAAGAAACGGCTGGGTCAAATCCTAAACGCTTTAAAAAGATAGGGAGCATAGAGCCAGATAAAGTGCCCCATAGCACAACGCCGATTAATGAAAATCCTACGGTACATCCAATCATCATCCAGTGTTCACCATAAATATTGGGGAAGATAGAATGCCATACGCCAACGCGTATAAATCCAATGATACCAAGTACCGAACCTAGTAACATGCCACTGGTAATTTCGCGGCGTAGTACGCGCCACCAATCTTGAATGGTGATTTCTCCAACAGCCATGGCCTGAATAATAAGGGTAGAAGCTTGTGATCCACTATTACCTCCACTAGATATAATGAGTGGTACAAATAAGGCAAGTACAATGGCTTTTGCAATTTCATCTTGGAAGTAACCCATGGCAGTAGCCGTGAGCATTTCACCAATAAATAAAATAACCAACCAGCCTACTCTTTTTTTGAAGAGTTTGAATAATGGAATATCTAAATA
>CAMAQW010000198.1 GCA_945860335.1 Sediminibacterium ginsengisoli
CATTGGTTTCTTCATCAACAATCGAAGCTAGGGTGTAGGCTTCGATATCCGTTAAATGTTTGGATTGTAACTTATTTCGCCGGTCAATATCATCCCAAAATTTTTCTTGGTATGATTTTAACTTGGTTAAAATTTGCTTAAACGGCGTATCCCAATAAAATTGATAGGTGTCCTGTATTATGATAGCGTAAAAGGTACTTGTGTCAACACCAAAAGATTGTAGTGAATCATTGTTTGAAATAAACTGCATCACCGTTGCAGAGTCTGTAGAAAATTGATTGCCAATGAGCTGTGCAAAATCTTCTTTCGTTCTTAGTTTATTAATGACCAGCTTAACTTCTGCGACACGTCCATTTTTTAGCATCCTTGCAATTTGCCAAGCAGTTTGTCCTTTTTTTAATTGGTACTTGCCGGGTCTCACAAAATCCCAGTTGGGTAACACCAAAGAAAGTAGGTGGAGCCCTATGCTATTTGTAATGAGCCCTTCTTTACTTAAATGATCAATAACAGCACCCTTTTTTACAATGGACTGATCTACAGTAAAGCTTTTTTGCGCACCTGAAAAATTAGTGATGGATGAAAAAATACTCCATGCAGTAACAGTGCCTGCTACTAGTAGAATAACAATTAGTGCTGTTCCTAATTTTTTCATGGTTTCAATTTAAACAAAAAACCCTGACTGCATATACAGACAGGGTTTTAAATATCAAAAGTTAACTTTATTTTTTTGTTGTGTCGGCAGTTGTTGCTGGGTTAGGAGCAGGAGCCGGAGCCGGAGCAGCAGGTGCTGAACTATTCGTATTTACTTTTTGTAGTAATGAATCTTCGGGAGCAGCGCTCGTACCACCTTTTAAGAAAAGGGTAGAAAGCAAAGCCAAAATAGCAATAATAGCTGCAAACAACCAAGTACCTTTCTCTAAAACGTCAGTGGTTTGTTTTACACCCATAAATTGGTTGCTAATGCCACCAACATTACCAGATAATCCACCACCTTTTGGATTTTGGATTAAAACCACAAAACCTAAAGCTACACAAGCAGCCACTATCAATACTAGAAACAAAATAGTCATCTTATAATCCTTTTAATTGTTGAATCTTGGCAGCAAAATAAACGGATTTTTCAGGATTTATGAAACTTAATTTTTGGTAGAGCTGAATTGCCTTTTCCCGGCGGCCTTGTTTGCCCAGTACTTCTGCCATGGTTTCGGTTACAACCTCCCTAGATTCGTTAGACTTTTCGGCTATTGTAACCACGGCCTTTTCTATGTCAGATTCACTGGAAAAGGGGGTGTCGGCTTCCGACTCGGGTACGGGTTGACCCTCCGAAACCGGATGTTTGACCTCTTTTAGCCAATCTGTGAATTTCTTAAGCTTGGTTGACAATTCGTCTTGATGACCCTGATTTAGGTCTATTTTGATGCCCTGTGAGGCAAAATAATCGATGGTATGGTATAAAACCGGTGATTCTATCTCTAAAATCTGGTCTGGCGTAACCGGTTTATTGTAATCTGCAAGTTGTTTGCTAATAATATTACTAATAGCAGAAGGTACGGGTGCGGTTAAAACATGTTGAAACCAACCCGTATTTCCCACGGCAAGTGCCGCTTTACTTGTTTCTGTGCCTTTTTTATGTGTTTTTACCGACGTTAATACGGCCGCTGGAGCAAAAAAAGGGTATTGTTTTTGTAAGCTTTCTAGTACATCTACAGAAGTAGCAGACAGGTTTTCTTTTCCTGTGAGGTGTTTCGCTGCTAAATTACTGAAATGACTCATGTTGTAAATACTAGAGGTTAAATGTACAAATAGATTACCAGTTTGAAAAAATACGGTTAAACATATCGTCGGTTAAGCTTCTCACCATTTCGTCGAGCAGTCTTGTTTCGGCCTGGGTGAGGGTTAAATTGGCGTCAAAATCAAAACTACGGCTCACGTCAAACTCTTCGGTTTTATTGGTAAGGGTATTTCTAAAAACAATATGAACGGTTACGGTTAAACGGTTGGTGGATGCTTGTTGATTGCTTACCCCCACTGTTTGAGATGCGTCGTAATTGGTGACAGTGCCACTAATAATATAATGTGCATCATCACTGGTGGTTCTAGTTAGTTTTGTTTGGCTCGCAATTTTTAATTGCCATTTGTCATTGAGCTTTGGACTTAATTGTGGATTTACATAACGCGCTCTGTTTTCAATAAAACCAAGCTTAATGGTTTTTACGGCAGGATCTATACTGGCGTCGTTAAACTTATAAATACCACAGCTGGTTAAAGCTAGTGTGGCCACCAAAAATAAGATGCTAAATATTGTAGAAAGTTTCATGCTAGGTGTTTTAATCTCAGTACTAATCTTCAATGTCGTACTCTTTTAATTTTCTATAAAGCGTTCTTTCACTAATTCCTAAATCTAAAGAAGCATCCCTTCTTTTACCTTTATGTTTTTTGAGTGCTTTTAATATCAGTTCTTTTTCTTTATCAATAATATTTAAAGACTCTTCAATTTCTTCATGCTGGTGCATGTCATTGTCTTGGAGTAAAACAGGTTGCGCAACTGCGGTATTGTTAGTAGGCGTGATAAAATGTTGTGCCGTATTGTGTTCAACTTCGTGACCCGTAAAATCTTGTAAAATAGATTCCCTGGTAAAGTTGGCTGCAGCACCAGCTAACGAAGGATTTTGAAGAATTTCTACAAACATTTTTTTAAGCTCCGTAACATCTTTTTTCATGTCAAAAAAGAGTTTGTACAAAATTTCACGCTCGTTGGCAAATTCACCACCTTGATTTTGTCCAGCAAGTACGGGCATTCTAGAAAACTTACTTTGATCCGGTAAGAAACCTTGTAGGGTAGTGGCGTTTATTAAATTGGTGTTACTTAATACAGAAATTTGCTCTGCAATATTTTTTAGTTCACGCACATTACCCTGCCATTGATGATTGATAAGAATTGCTTTGGCTTCCTCATCTAATTGAACAGGCATTGTTTTATAGCGCTCTGCAAAATCCACCACAAATTTTCTAAAAAGTAAACTGATGTCTTCTTTACGGTCTCTAAGTGATGGTACACGAATAGGCACCGTGCTTAAACGGTAATATAAATCTTCTCTAAATCTTCCTTTTTGTGTAAACTCTAAAAGTTCTCTATTGGTTGCTGCAATAACGCGTACATCTGTTTTTTGCACTTTCGATGAACCAACTCTTATAAACTCACCAGTTTCTAGTACACGAAGTAGTCGGGCCTGGGTACCAATGGGCATTTCACCAATTTCATCTAAAAAAATAGTACCACCACTTACAGTTTCAAAATAACCTTTACGATTATCTACGGCACCCGTAAATGATCCTTTTTCGTGCCCAAATAATTCGGAGTCGATAGTGCCTTCCGGAATAGCACCGCAGTTAACTGCAATGAATGGGTTGTGTTTGCGCGCAGATAGGGCATGAATAATTTGAGAAAATACTTCTTTACCCACACCACTTTCACCAACAATTAAAACCGTTAAATCTGTGGCAGCAACTTGCACGGCCGTATTAAGAGCATGGTTAAGTGCAGGTGCATTACCAATGATGTTAAATCTGTTTTTTATACTTTGAAGATCCATAGTTGACCTTATTAATTCGTTCAAATAAATTTATCCAACCTGCTCGCCAAGTAATGTGGTTCTGGTATAGCCAGTAACTTTTACTTGTGCATA
>CAMAQW010000199.1 GCA_945860335.1 Sediminibacterium ginsengisoli
GCATGCATAAATGCCCAGGCGTATGTTGTATCAAATGCTTCAAAATAACGCGCGTCTTCACACTCTGCTAACCAATAGAGCGGCTTAACTGCATCTAGTGATTGTCTTGCCTCTATCCAAAAATCAAGCGGCACCAAATGCGCCATATCACATCTAAAACCATCGATAGCTGCCGTATCTATCCAGTAACGCATCGCATCAATCATAGCCGTGCGCATATCCTGGTTATCATAGTTTAAATCGATAACATCTTTCCATCCATTTCTTTCTGTGAAATTTTGTTGATCATCTAGCATGTAAAAGTTTGGATTTGATATTGTCCAAACATGATCCTGACCGGTATGATTAGCTATCCAATCAATAATCACTTTCATACCAAGTTCATGCGCCGCTTGTACAACTGCAATAAAATCTTGTTCAGTTCCAAACTCATCATTAATGGCCGTGTAATTACTACAGGCATAATAACTGCCTAAAGTACCTAGCCTTCCTTTTAAACTGATGGGTGTAATGGGCATGAACCACAAAACGGTTACGCCCATATCTGCTAGTCTTGGAAGATGCGCTGCTAAGGAAGCCAATGTCCCCTCTTTGGTATACTGCCTCACATTCACTTCATAAATGTTTGCACGGTGCGCCCAAGCAACAGTATTAAATGGCATGCGTTCTGATTTTAGAAAACAAAATAGATAAAAGAAATACGAACACAGCACCAATTACATTAAGCCACAAAAATCCAATGCCAACAATGTTATACTTGTCCAATAAAAAACAAACTATCACAAATATCTCTCCTACAATAGCCGCCCAAAACACAGCGGTTCCGCCTACTTTTTTAGCATAAAATGCGACTAAAAAAATACCTAAAATAACACCATAAAATAAAGAGCCTAGTACATTAACTGCTTCTATCAAGCTCCCCATACCCGTTGCAAACTGTGCCGTTAAAATGCAAAAAACACCCCAAGCCAAAGTGTACCATTTAGACGTTTTATAATCTGTGGCAGATTGCGCGAGCGTTGTTCCATCAATTGATTTTGACCGGTACCTTAAATGAAAATCGATAACAGTGCAAGAGGCAAGTGAATTAAGTGCCGCTGCAATAGAACCCCATGCTGCTAAAAATATAACGGCTATTAATAAGCCTATGAGTCCAACGGGTAAATAATCAACTACAAAACGTAAAAAAATATAGTTGGTATCATTAACGTCTGCTCCTGGGACAGCAGTTGCAATGACTTGTTTATAATTTTTTTGTAGTGCTGTTAATGATGCAGTGCCTTTTTGAATTTTATTTTCTAGCGCTGTATCTGTTTTTTTAGTTTGTACAAGCGCCGTATTGAGTTCTAATTGTTTAGCCTGCGCTACCTTAAACTGATCTTGAATGGCAGCCAATGAATCTTTGTAAGGTGTAGACCAGGCTTTGGTTTCAACGGTTCTATTAAAAAATATAGGAGACTCTTTAAATTGATAAAACGTAAATAGTAAAACCCCTAATAACAATATTAAAAACTGCATGGGTATTTTTACTACGCCATTTAGCAGAAGCCCTAATTTACTTTCTTTGTCATTTTTTGCAGTGATATACCTACCTACTTGTGACTGGTCGGTACCAAAATAAGAGAGCGCTAAAAAGAAGCCACCAATGGTTCCACTAATAATATTATACCGGTCTTTAAAATCAAATCCAGTACCCGTACTGCCTGTTGTAATGACATTTAATTTACCGGACACTTCGCCAACTTTTATTGCATCCGAAAATCCGAGACCATCCGGTAGCAGGTGCACCAAATAATAACCCGACACCACCATGCCAATAAATATAATTATAAATTGTAGCTGCTGGGTATAAGCAACTGCTTTAGATCCACCACTAACGGTATATAAAGTGAGCATCCCGCCCATCGCAATATTGGTCCAATAAATATCCCATCCTAATAGTGACGACAAAATAATAGAGGGCGCATAAATACTAATACCTGTAGAAAGTCCACGAGATAATAAAAACAAAAAAGATGTAAAAGTTCTGGTTTTTAAATCGAAGCGCTGCTCTAAAAATTCGTAGGCAGTAAATATTTTTAATTTACTAAACACCGGCACAAACCACACCACAATAACAATCATGGCAAGCGGTAGGCCAAAATAATATTGAACAAAACGCATACCATCGGTGTAGGCCTGACCGGGTGCCGATAAAAAAGTAATAGCACTTGCCTGTGTACCCATAATACCCAGTAGTACCAAATACCATGGCATAGAACGGTTACTTAAAAAGTAGCCTTCTAAATTTTTTGTAGCATTACTTTTATACAAACCATAAGAAATTATGAGTATAAACGTAACTACCAAAACAACCCAATCAATCAATGACATACCATTATCGTTTTGGTAAAGCAATTAAGTTGGCCAATAATTTATAGGCACCTGATACACCAGCTGGAAGTTGTCTAAAAAGTGCTAGGCTCACATAAGCAAAATTACCTTTTCCATATGAACAGGTAATTAAAGACCCATTAGATGATTTTTCGTTTTTATCATGCATAGATAGTGGCGCCTCATAATGGGCGTCTATTGCAGTAGCCTGGTAAGTACTTCGCTCCTGAATCCAACCTTCAAAATCAGTGGCAGTTATCACATTGGGTGATTGCAAAACAGGATGTGATGGAACCTCAAATACCACTTCTGCATTTTCTTCGGTAACCCTTGATCCACCACTAATTGTAAATGGATAAGGCCCAATTGTGGGTGCTAGTCCATTTGCTCCCGTACGGTTGTATTGTACAATTAAATTACCACCTTTCTCCACGTATTGTAGTAAGGCTTGATACCCCTCATTTAAAAATGCATTTACATTATACGCTCTTACACCTGTAACAACCGCGTCAAAACCGGCCAAATATTCGGGTGTACAATTAGCCGCTGTAATTTTTTCTACTCGGTATCCGAGTTGCACAAGCGCCTCTTCTGTAAAATCTCCAGAACCGGCGATATAGCCTATTCTAGCGCCTTTTACACGAATTGGCACATCTACCAATTTAACAAGGTCTTGAGTTAAATAATGTGTATTAGGTATATGATCGTAGGTTATTTTTTGAACATGTTCACTATAAGTTTGCGTTCCTGCTGTATTTGTAATGGCAACAGAGGCATGAAGTGAACCTACCGGTTTAGCCTGATTATAATAGGTAGCTAGTGGCAGTTCAATGGTATTTATTTTTGAAATTTTAAATGCCGTATCAATACTTTTTTGATACACTTGTTTGCCTAGTTTTTGATCGAGTAAACTGTATTGAACCTTTGCTTCTCCTCTTTTATTTTGATTGGACAATACAGTAAGTTGTAGCGGTGTTGCTTGGTATTTTTTTCCTTTTTCTGAAACTACATTTGTTAAAACCACAGTAGGCTTTACAACGAGCTCGTATGGTGGAATAAGAATAAATGGCTGCACACATTCACCTTTAACAAGATCTACATACTTATATTGCACGGGCCTCGTCATTGTAAAAACAACCCCTTCAATATTACAATTAAACTGAACAGATAAAGTAGGATCATTCCACGGCTTACCTAACACCTCGTTGTTTGAAACTTCAAACATACCATCGGTTTTTTTGGGATCTTGTAACCAGTAGGGTTGAAATTGATTTTTTGCAACTACTGGAACCAGGCTTACCG
>CAMAQW010000200.1 GCA_945860335.1 Sediminibacterium ginsengisoli
TGCAGTGGTATACCACCCATGGTAATTTGCCCCGATGTAGGATCATAAAAACGAAGCATTAACTGAGCAAGTGTAGATTTACCTGAACCTGTTTTACCAAGTACTAACACTTTTTCTCCTGCCCCAATGGTGAGTGAAAAATTAGATAATGCTTTAATGCCTGTATGATTGTATACAAAATTTACATTATCAAAAACAATGGCTTGACCCGCCTGAGGTTCTAGCGGATTACTTGGTGAAGACACTGCTTCTTTTATGTCTAAAAATTCGTTGAGTCTTTTTTGAGAAGCAGCTGCGCGCTGAATCATGCTAGCCGTCCATCCAATGGCACTTACTGGAAACGTGAGCATATTAATATATATCACAAACTCTACAATCACTCCTACCCGGCTTGGATCCTGCAAAGCTTGTAAGCCGCCTAAAAAAATAGTAACGATGGTACTGAGTCCAATGAGTAACGCCATTGATGGAAAATAAATGGATTCTACTTTGGCTAAATCAATGGCATTTTTTTTATAGTCTTCGCTATTTTTTTCAAAAAATGAAAGCATTGCTTTTTCTTGGACAAAAGATTTAATAACCCTGATACCGGCGTAGGTTTCTTGTGCGTTGGTTGTTAAATTAGAGAGCAGTGCTTGTATGCGTTCACTTTTTTTATTGATGATACTGTTTACAAAATAAATGGTAATAGCAAGTATGGGAAGCGGCGCTAACACATACAGCGTAAGGGTTACGTCTTTTTTAAGCATGTAATAAAGTGCAAGCCCTATAAGTGTTACTAAATTTATCAAATACATAATAGCAGGTCCCGTATACATACGCACACGGCTTACATCTTCTGTAATACGGCTCATTAAATCACCGGTATTATGCGTTTTGTAAAATCCTGCGTCGAGTGCTTGGTACTTTGCATACACTTCATTTTTTTGATCGTACTCAATATGCCTACTCATTACAATAATGGTTTGTCGCATAAAAAATAACATCACACCTCTGAAAACAGCTAAAATCAAAATGGTTATACTACATATAGCCACGATTTTTGCAAAACTAATTTGCTGGGTATCCAACCAGTTAATTAAAAGATTAACGAGGTAACTATGCGTTTGAACATGTGGCAATTTAGTGGCACCCGGTAAATGCTGCTGCACCTGACTTACTACATAGCCTGTAATTTGTGGTGCGATAACAGCAAAAAAATTAGAGAGCACCACAAAAAAAGTACCCAGCAAAAAACGCTCTTTGTACTTCCATAAATATTTGTTGACTGCTGCTAATTCTTTCACGAAACCTGGGTTGATATATTTGCAAATGTATGATGGAGAACTTGATTCAATTAATTACTTTTGTAACATGCTTACCAAACCCGAAAAAGACTTTCTAGATTATTGGGCTAAAAACAGAATTGCCGAAAAAACAAGCAAGCGACCATTTTTAATTGGCCTCTCTGCAGGACTCGTATTTGGCCTAGTAGTGCTTGTTGTACTTTATTCTGGCTGGTATACCAGGGCCAATATGCAGGCCAATAGTAAATTAAACGGGTTCGTGTTTTTTTTAGGGATTTTAATCGTTTCTTTTTTTATGGCCTATCTCTACAGCAGCTTTAGTTGGGAAAACAGAGAACAGCAATTTAAAGAGCTGTTGGCCAAACAAAAGCGCGAAAACCCCCATTCATAGAACCCCTTAAGATTTTTAAGGCACGTGGCCTTTATCTCATTAAATTTGCAAGAACTATATAAACTGTACTTATGAAAAGAAATGTATTGTTGGCTTTTTTAGTAGCCCCACTTTTATTTGCCGCTTGCGGAAAAACAAATACTGAATGTGTTCCTGCCACCGTTGCTTCTGAAAAAGCGGCCATGGTTGCCTATTGCACAGCCAATAACATTATGTATACCGAGCATGCTAGTGGTATTTTATATGAGGTTATGGCCCCAGGTTTAAGTACACAACCAACCTTGGCTAACACTGTTGCTGTTGTTTATACAGGTAAGTTGTTAAATGGTAACCAATTTGACGCCAGCGCTAATCCTGTTCGTTTAGCTTTAAGTGGCGTTATTAAAGGTTGGCAAATTGGTATTCCACTGATTAAAAAAGGTGGCCGTATTAAAATGGTGATCCCATCATCATTAGCCTATGGCTGTACAGGACAAGGATCTATTGCACCCAATAGCCCACTTTATTTTGAGGTAACCCTCACAGATGTTCTATAAATAATTGATTTTTAGTATTTTAGATGAAAAAAGTGGTGTTTATGCCTATATTATATGCATTCCCCTATCTTTGCCGCTCTAAAAAATTATGTAAACCCTTACCCATATGCAACTGAAAGGTTTAGTTAGATTCTTTGCGATAGCGCTGATTTTGATTTGTTTATACCAGCTATCATTTACTTGGTTTGTTCGTAGTCACGAAAAAGCAATGGATGAAAAGGCACAGGCTTGGATGAAAAGATTTCCAACGCCAGAACAACAATATCCAGGTGATAAAGAAAAGCAAGCTATTTATGCTGATAGTTTAGCAGAAGTTAAAAAGGAAAGAGTACTTCGTTTATTAGATAGTACCAAAGAAACCAAATTAGCTTTTGGCCTTGTAACCTACCGTAGTGCTAAAGAAAGTGAGTTGATGCTTGGTCTTGACTTACAAGGTGGTATGAGTGTTACGATGGAAGTAGGCTTAGATGGTTTAATTAAATCATTAGCAAACTATACCAAAGACGCCAACTTTAATAAAGCATTAGATAACGCTGTTGCGCGCAAAGCCAACAGTGGCGCTAACCTTATTACTTTATTTGAAGAAGAATATAAGAAAGTAAACCCTACAGGTAAACTTGCTCCTTTCTTTGCTGCACGCAGTAATGGTAAAGTAAAATTTGATGCTACAGACAATACTGTAAACGAATATTTAACCGCACAAGCTACTGCTGCGTTTAATAATACCTACCGCATTTTACGTACGAGAATTGACCGTTTTGGTGTTGCTTCTCCAAGTATCAATCCTGATCCAGCAAAAGGTATTATCAATATTGAATTAGCTGGTGTAAATGATAAAGAGCGTGTTCGTTCTTACTTACAATCTACTGCTAACCTTCAATTTTTTGAAGTATATACTTTTGAAAGCACCGACTTACAAAATGGTATTGTTGCTGCCGATAAAGCAGTACAAGACATGCTAGAAGGCGCGCCAGCAGTTAACGACACTGCTGCTTTAAAAGACACAGCTGCTACAAAAGCAACGGCTAAATTAAAAGATAGCGCTAATGCAAACCCAATTGCACGTTTAGTTCAGTTCACACAACCATACAACGATGGTACTGGTAAAACAGTTTTCCCTGCTGCAATTGGTTATATTCAATCTAAAGACACTGGTACTTTAAATAGTTATTTAAGACTTGATTTTGTTAAAAACAAATTCCCTGCCAACCTACAATTTATGTATGGTAAAGCAGAAGCAAGTACCGATCCTAAATTCAAAGACATCCTTACTTTATATGCAATTAAAACACTAGACAATGGTCAGGCCGAATTAGAAGGCGATCATATTTCTAGCGCTTCTCAAGATTATGACGAGCGTGGTAAAATTGCGATCAAAATGAATATGGACAAAGTAGGTACCAACTTGTGGGCTAAAATGACCACTAAAAA
>CAMAQW010000201.1 GCA_945860335.1 Sediminibacterium ginsengisoli
CTTACTTTTCTGGTAAATCTGTAACGGAAGTTGTAAACGAACTTATTAATCCTACGGCGCCGTTACCGGCGCCTCCGGTTAAAGAATATGTGGTAGCAGCTTCCACACTTGTTCCGGATACTAATATTGCGCCAGGTACCACTTGGGTGAGTGACATTAATAATGACGGAACCATCGCTAGTTACAGACGTGCATCATTTAAGAAATGGTGGGTTGGAAATCTCATCAACCAAGACCGCAGTATTCGTGAAAAAATGATCCTTTTTTGGCACAATCATTTTGCTACAGAAATGAATGATGTTGGCAACGCGCAATACATATACAAGCACCATGATTTACTGCGCACAAGTGCACTTGGTAATTTTAAGACGCTTACCAAAAATGTAACGCTGGATCCGGCCATGCTTGTTTATTTGAATGGACAGCTCAATACAGCTGCTGCACCCGATGAAAACTATGCCCGCGAAATTCAAGAACTTTTTTGTTGTGGTAAAGGACCAGACTCATTGTATACCGAAGCGGATGTTAAAGCGGCCGCAAAAGTTTTAACCGGATGGCGTAACAATGCCACAACGCTGAGCTCTTATTTTACAGCTTCTAGGCATGATGCAACGAATAAAACTTTTTCTTCTTTTTATAATAACACAGTTATCACTGGGCGTAATACTGCAACTGCAGGTGAACAAGAATTAGATGATTTATTAAACATGATTTTTGCCAATCAAGAAGTGGCGAAATACATGTGCAGAAGGATTTACAGGTGGTTTGTATATTATGATATTGATGATACCGTAGAACAAAACATTATAACACCGCTTGCTAATTTATTTCGTTCAAGCAATTATGAGGTATTGCCGGTACTAGATATGCTTTTAAAAAGTGAACATTTTTTTGATGTGCTGTCTAGAGGTTGTGTGATTAAAAGTCCAGTTGATTTAGTGATTGGATTTTGTAGAGAATCTGAAATTGTTTTTCAGCCAGATACAGAGTATGTAACCAATTATGGCTTTTACAATTACATGGTCAGTTGGCTTAGTAATATGCAGCAAAATATTGGTGATCCGCCCGATGTGAGTGGATGGAAGGCTTATTATCAAGAACCCCAATTCAATGAAATTTGGATCAATAGTGATACGCTTCCAAAGCGTAATCAGTTTAGTGATACTATGCTCGTAAGTGGTTACACATTCAATAGTAAAAAAATACAACTTGATCCATTAGCTTATGCAAAAACATTTTCCAATCCTAGCGATCCTAATGCATTTATTGCTGAATTAACAGAGCGTTTGTTGGGCCTTGATATTTCTGCAGCTTCAAAAGCGCAACTAAAAAAAGATATTTTATTAAATGGCCAAAGCCTGGATATATATTGGACGCAGGCATGGGATTTATATATTTCCACACCTACGAATACTGCCAATACAACATCTGTACGTACTAAAATACGTGACCTCGTAAAATATTTAATGAACCTAGCCGAGTATCAACTAGCATAAAACATCCCCCCAATGAAACGTAGAGATTTTTTAAAAAATACTGTCCCCGTTGGCGTGGTGATGCCCGCGCTTGTTGGTGGATTTTCTTTTAAAGCATTTGGTGCCGAAGACGCCATTGCGCAATCACTTTTGCTTCCTGCCGCCGTAGAAAATGATCATGTACTTGTTATCATTCAATTAAATGGTGGTAATGATGGCTTAAACATGGTTATCCCGCTCGATAATTTTTCTAATTATGTAAATGCGCGTTCTAATATTTATATCCCTGAAGACAAGGTTTTAAAACTCTCGGGTGTTACCAAAGCAGGCTTGCATCCAGCCATGACGGGCCTTCAGGCCATGTACAACGATGGTGAATTAAACATTGTTCAATCTGTGGGATATCCGCAACCAAATTTCTCTCACTTTAGAGCCACTGATATTTGGATGAGTGCAAGTGATAGTAACACCGTTGTAAATAGTGGTTGGGCAGGAAGATTTTTAGATGCCGAGTTTCCTAATTTCCCCAATGGATATCCAAACGCATCAATGACAGATCCACTTGCGATTCAAATTGGATCTGCTACCTCATTAACATTTCAAGGCCCTGCAGTAAGTATGGGTATGAGTATAAGTAATACTTCTAGTTTTTATAATTTAATCAATGGTGTTCGTGATACCGCTCCTAATACACCGGCTGGAAAGGAACTCAATTTTGTGCGCATGGTAGCGCAACAAACACAGCAGTATGCTGCAGTTATTAAAGACGCTGCTGCTAAAGTGCCTACACAGGTTACCTATCCTACAAGTAATTCACTTGCAGATCAATTAAAAATTGTTGCAAGACTTATAAAAGGTGGTTTAAAAACGCGCGTGTACATGGTTAATTTTGGAGGCTTTGATACGCATGCCTCACAAGTAAATACACCAGATACCACAACTGGTTCACACGCTACTCTTTTGGGTAAAGTTAGTGACGCCATTAGGGCCTTTCAAAAAGACCTTAAGTTTTTAGGTGTTGATGACCGAGTAGCGGGTATGACATTTTCTGAATTTGGACGTCGCGTTAAATCTAACGGCAGTGTTGGTACCGACCATGGTGCAGCTGCTCCACTATTTGTTTTTGGAAAAAATGTGATACCTGGTGTTTTAGGTGCTACACCAAAATTTGGTGCGAATGTTAGTGTTGGCGAAAACGTACCTTTCGAATTTGATTTTAGAAGTGTATACGCAACACTATTGTCTAATTGGTTATGCGTATCAGATACGGATCTTCAACAAATCATGCTTAAGAACTTTCAAACCTTACCACTTGTAAATGCAGCAGCTTGTAAGAAAGCTGTTAATTTATCTGGAGAAGATTTGGTGCATAATTATCCCAATCCGTTTACTAGCAAAACCGTGATATCATTTAAAACGGCAGGTGGTCATACCCTTATTCAGGTGATGGATATGTTAGGAAGAGTTATTACTAATTTAACAGATCGTGATTATGCGCCTGGCACTTATACGGTTGTATTTGACTCAGGTAGCTTACCAACTGGCGTGTACTATGCAAGGCTACAAAATATGTCGGTACAACAGGTGCATACGATGTTAAAAGTCAAATAGGTTTGCTTTCTTATTCTTACTTACTTTGCATCATGGAAATTAGCTTTAATACACCCGCACTTTTGTTTCCGGCAATCAGCCTAATTATGCTTGCTTATACCAACCGGTTTTTAGCACTTAGTAGCAGGGTTAGAAATTTGCATGATAAATACCAGAACCAAGAACAAAAACAGCTTATTCACGGGCAAATTAAAAATCTTCGCTACCGCTTAAAGCTTATCAAAAATATGCAAGCACTTGGTGTGGTTACGTTTTTAGGATGTATCCTTTGTATGTACCTTATTTATGTTCAGTTGATGTTAGCAGCGAATGTAGTATTTGCAATTAGTTTGCTATCGTTTTCTGCCTCTTTACTTCTCTCTTTATTAGAAATTCAACTTAGTACCAAAGCCCTTGAATTAGAGCTTAGTGATATGGAAGGGCTCGAAGATCCTTCTGTGATTGAATACATTAAAAAGAAATTCGGAAAAGAATAAAAAGCCTTTAATTACCGCGTTACTTTTCTTTCTCCAATTTGTTGACGCCACAT
>CAMAQW010000202.1 GCA_945860335.1 Sediminibacterium ginsengisoli
CTCGAGCATGAACAATTAACTTATAAATTCCAAGGAAGAAGATACCGTTTAACTGATTTATACGGAAACGTTGTCAATAATATTATCGCTTAAAATAAAACCTATGAACCGCAAAAAATTTATTCAAACTTCTGCTTTAGCAGGTGCTAGTTTTTTTATCACTAAAGATTTATTGGCAAAACCTAAAGGACCTGTTTACGGTCATAACGATAAAAAATATTTTTTGGATACCAAATGGGGGACGCTGAATACTGACAAAACACCTGTAAATGATTGTCATGAAATGGTGCAGGACAGTAAAGGTCATATCGTTCTACTTACCAACGAAACAAAAAACAACATCATCATTTATAATAAATCAGGCAAGCTAAAAGGAAGTTGGGGTAACGAGTTTCCAGGTGCACATGGTTTATCGATTCAAAAAACGGGTAAAGAAGATTTTTTATTTATTACAGACACCAACAGACACCAGGTATACAAAACAACCATGGACGGTAAAATTTTATTTACCATTGATCCGCCAGCAGAGGTTGGTCCTTATGCGAGCAAAGATAAATTTGTGCCTACCGAAACCGCTGTTTTAGAAAATGGTGAATTTTACATTGCAGATGGCTATGGTGCGCAATATATTTTACACTATGACGCTAACGGAAAATTAAAAAATGCATTTGGTGGCAGAGGCGAAGGAGAACAATACCTAGATAATGCACATGGTATTTGTATCGATTATAGAAATGCTACCCCTACCCTTATTGTAACGGATCGTAACAGAGCCTGCTTTAAAAGATTTTCTTTGGATGGAAAATTATTAGAAGTAATACATGTACCAGGCGCTGGCGTTTGTAGACCTGTTATTAGTGGCGATTATTTATATGCTGCTGTATTACGTTCACCAAACATGGGTGTAGAAGCAAGCGGCTTTGTTACCATTTTGAATAAAGAAAACAAAGTGGTATCTAACATTGGAGGTTCTGAACCTATTTATACGAACGGAAAATTAAACACCCTTCAACAAACCGAAAAAATATTTGCACATCCACATGATGTTTGTGTAGATGATGAAGGTAGCCTTTATGTAGCGCAATGGGCTTCTGGAAAAGTGTATCCGTATAAATTAACACAAGCATAGTGAACTATGAAATGGATTGAGAAAGTAGCAAGTTCGCTTGCATTTGCAGGACTGTTTTTATTAGGTATTATTTTTGTATTTGATGACAAACTTCAAATACCAGTATGGCTTCAAGTAGCGGGCAGAATGCATCCGTTACTACTTCACTTACCTATCACGCTCTTACTCATTTCCATTGTTTCTTATTTTATTCCGAGCAACACGTCAACCAATTCTGTATTTAGCTATGTGCGTCTCTTTGGTGCTTTAACGGCTATTTTTACAGCTATCATGGGCATTTTACTAGCCACAGAAGAAGGCACAGAAGGAGACACGTTGCAGTGGCATAAATGGTCAGGTACTGCAGTAGCCGTTTTAGCTTGGATACTCTATAGTTATGCAAACTTTATTCAATCCAATAAAAAAATAGCCATTTCAAGTGGGGTACTCCTGTTTTTTTTAACCATAACAACAGGCCATTTTGGTGCTACCCTAACCCATGGCGAAGGATTTTTAACAGCACCACTTTATAAAAACCAACCAAACACATTAACGGTAGCAGAAGCGCGCATTTATCCAAATGTGGTTGCCACCATATTCAAAGAAAAATGTGGTACTTGCCATAACAATAGCAACAAAAAAGGTGGGTTATCATTAAGCGATTCGGTTGGTATTATGACGGGCGGAAAATCGGGAAAAGCAGTGGTTGCAGGTGATTTACTTAAAAGTTTAGTGATCACTAGAGCACATTTACCAATCTCCGATAAAAAACATATGCCTCCATCAGACAAGCCGCAATTAACCACTGCCGAGCTTGCTATACTAGAAGCATGGATTCAAAAAGGAGCACCATTTGATACAAAAATAACAAGTATTAATAGCACGGATACGCTTCGCATATTAGCAGAAGAATACATTAAACCATATTTAGCAAAAGAAGAAAAATATGATTTTGATGCGGCCAGTGAAGCGACTATAGAAAAACTAAAATCAAACTACAGAGTAATCAAGCAATTAGGCGAAAAGTCTCCTGCACTCGCTGTTTCTTTTTATGGTCAAACGCAATATAATTCTAGCAAACTCACAGAATTAGATCCTATCAAAGAACAAATTGTTCATTTATATGCTGCAAAAATGCCTGTGTCTGATGAAGATGTATCATGGATTAGTAAACTACCTAATCTTAAAAGATTAAACGTAAACTATTCGAATGTTACAGATAAAAGCATGGCAGAAATTGCTTCTATGAAAAAAATAAAAGCTGTTTCTGTTGCTGGAACAGCTATAACCATGCAAGGATTAAAAACATTACTTAGCAATAAAAATATTACTGAAATTTTTGTTTGGGATACCAAAATAAACCCTTCAGCTATTAAGGCTATTAGCAAGCAGTATGCACAAATAAAAATTGATTACGGCTTTGATGGTGCTGATACACTTATCATTACCCTGAATGATCCCGTTATTTCATTACCAAGTGGTTATTTTAAAGAAAATCAACCTATCCAAATTAAGCATGTCATCAAAGATGTTACCATCAGATATACACTTGATGGTACAGATCCAGATAGCAGCACCAGTCTAATATACAAAAAACCAATTGTGCTTGATAATACTACAACTTTAAGTGTACGCGCATTTAAAGCAGGATGGAAAGGAAGTGCTACCGTAAGAAATTTTTATATGAAAGCTGGCCTTCCTATAGCCGGCTACAAATTAACTACACCGCCTGATGCCAAATACAATATGAATGCGGCTACTGTTTTAACGGATTTAGATTTAGCAGACTATACCGATTTTTCAAGTAAATGGCTAGGCTATCAGAATAATGAAGCAACAGTAATACTTGATATGGGCAGCGGTATACCTACTAGTAGGATTATGGTGAATATACTTCGTTCTACTACATCTTATATTTTACCGCCAGTATCTCTTATGGCCTGGGGAAGCAATGACAATAAAACTTGGCAGCAACTGGCAAATATTAAACCAGAAATGCCTACCATGAATGATGCTCCATTTGCTCAAATGTTAGAATTAAAATATCCTAGCGCATCATATAGATATTTGAAAATTACGGGACAGCCCATTAAAAAATTACCAAGTTGGCATCAAGGAAAAGGTACACCAGGTTGGTTTTTTATGAGTGAAATAACGGTGAACAATTAAACAAGGTAAGCAAATACATTGTCGTTTTTATTGAGGGCTGTATAATTGATATTATATGATTTCATATTATCAATGAGCACTTGATAATTTTCTGGGGATTCCAACTCAACAACAACAAGAGCTGGTGCACTATCTTTTTTATTTTTTTGCATATACTCAAAACGGGTAATATTGTCTGTGGGGCCAAGTACTTGGTTCACAAATTCTTTTAAGGCGCCCGGTCTTTGTGCAAAGCGTATTAAAAAATAATGTTTGAGGCCTTCGAACTGTAAAGAGCGCTCTTTAATTTCTTGCATACGCTCAATATCATT
>CAMAQW010000203.1 GCA_945860335.1 Sediminibacterium ginsengisoli
CATTTTTGAAGTGTCCATTTGTTCAAATTTTGTTGGGTTAGTTAATGAGCAACCGAATTGCTACCACAAGCTAGCTAATTTCTACAATCTAGCCATAAGTTAACAGGCTGTATTGTGCAGATTTTAAGCTGGTTTATTCACAATTTGGCGGTTTTTACACGTCTATTTTCGCATATTTAGCGTGCGTTTCAATGAATTCGCGGCGTGGAGCCACGTCATCACCCATCAGCATACTAAATACACGGTCTGCTTCTGCAGCACTTTCGATGGTTACTCTTTTAAGCGTACGACGGGATGGATCCATGGTTGTTTCCCATAATTGGTCGGCGTTCATCTCACCTAAACCCTTGTAACGCTGGATAGTAACGCTATCATCTTTTCCTCCACCTAGTTTTTCGATCCACATTTTACGTTGCTCCTCATTATAGGCGTACTGTTGGTCTTTACCTTTTTTAACAAGGTATAAAGGTGGTTGCGCAATAAAAATGTAACCCTGTTCTACTAATTCTTTCATGTAACGGAAAATAAAAGTAAGAATAAGGGTGGCGATATGCGAACCATCTACGTCGGCATCGGTCATAATTATTAACTTATGATAGCGAAGCTTTGCAATGTTCAATGCTTTAGGATCTTCGGGTGTACCCACGGTAACACCAAGCGCAGTATACATATTACGAATCTCTTCGTTCTCGTAAATTTTATGTTCCATTGCTTTTTCTACGTTAAGGATTTTACCACGTAATGGTAAAATAGCTTGGTAGCTTCTGTCACGACCTTGTTTCGCCGTTCCACCCGCAGAGTCTCCTTCCACTAGGTATAGTTCACATCTTTCTGGGTCACGCTCCGAGCAATCCGCTAGTTTACCTGGTAAACCACCACCGCTTAATACGGTTTTACGTTGAACCATGTCACGTGCTTTTTTAGCAGCAACACGGGCTTGAGCGGCCAATATAATTTTAGAAATTACTTGTTTAGATTCACGTGGATTTTCTTCGAGGTAAGCTTCTAAGGCGCGTGCAACGGTTGTTTGCACCACACCACTTACTTCACTATTACCAAGTTTGGTTTTTGTTTGTCCTTCAAATTGTGGCTCTGGTACTTTTACAGAAATAATGGCACTTAGCCCTTCTCTAAAGTCGTCACCTTCTACGGCAACTTTTGCTCTTTCAAAGAGTCCTTCCTTGTCTCCGTAACTTTTAAATACACGCGTTAAGGCTTGTCTAAAACCAGTAACGTGCGTACCACCTTCGATGGTATTGATGTTGTTTACGTAAGAAAAAATATGTTCTTTAAAATCGTCGTTATAGGTTAGTGCAACTTCAACAGCTACATTGGTTGCTTCGTCCAAACCCTCTACATACAAGGGTTTAGGGATAATGGCATTACGATTTGCTTGCTTGTCTAATAGTTCAACGAAATCAATAATACCACCTTCGCTGTAAAATGTACTAACAAAAGGTGCACCGTTTTCATCAAGTTCTCTGAGGTCTGTGAGGGTAATATTAATACGCTTATTTAAAAACGATAGTTCACGTAAACGGCCTTCTAAAATTTCTCTTTTATAAATTCTTTCTTGGAAGATGGAGGTATCTGGCCAGAAGTGAACCTTGGTTCCTGTAATGGCACTTTCGCCAGTTTCACGAACCGCATATTGTGGAACACCGATTTTATATTCCTGCTCAAATATTTTTCCTTCTCTATGAACGGTTACTAAAAGTTTAGTACTAAGTGCGTTTACGCAACTCACACCAACACCGTGTAAACCACCCGATACTTTGTAGGTATTTTTATCAAATTTACCACCCGCGTGAAGCACCGTCATTACAACTTCTAGCGCCGATCTTTTTTCTTTGGTGTGCATCGCCGTAGGAATACCACGTCCATCATCTTGAACACTAATTGAATTGTCTTCGTGAATGTGTACGGAAATATTTTTGCAATAACCAGCTAGGGCCTCATCGATAGAGTTATCAACCACTTCATATACGAGGTGGTGTAGACCTTTAACGCCTATATCTCCAATGTACATGGCGGGTCTTTTTCTTACCGCTTCTAAACCTTCTAAAACCTGAATACTGTCGGCACCATAATTCTTATTCTGTGCTTCGTTGCTATCTAATTGTTCTTGGCTCATAAAATGCTTGTCTATCCTGAGTTTAGATGAAATGTCAGAACTGGTCAAAGCTACTTAAAATAAGCTGTTTTTAGGCCCATTTTGGAGCTGTGTTTTCCACATAAATTTGACAGTTCCATGACCGTTTTTAGGGTCATTTTGAGGCTAAAAATGTAGGTAGCGGGCAAACAATTTAGAAGGGTCAATTGTAATACATTAAATTTGCAGTTGGATGGTACAAGTGATGGACATATTAAAAGTGGCAAACCAAAATGGACTAGAACCCGGCATGAGCCTGATTTATAGCCAAGAACAGCAGGTTCCAGGCTCCATTGAGTACCAAGTGAAGCGTTATTATGCCCTTCAGCCCTGGACTGGATCAGACACCGGGATGCTTATTTACCATTACGACGCCAAAAAGCCCCTCAATAGTTATTTAGAACTTCGGTTTTGCATTTCGGGCAACCGCTTCTGCGAAGAAAAAAGTTGTGCACAATGCGAGCATTCTCCTACCAACAATTGTTTTGGAAAACACGAAACCGTAGACACCTTCACTTTTCATTTTACGGCCACTTTTTTACGCCCCTATGTACAAAGTGTAAAGGTGAGTAATTATAAAGATGATGTACTTGCATTCAAGCATCCCAATGCCTTTACAAAAGTTTTTCCACTTTGTAGTAGAAAGCGGAGTGTGTTAGATACTTTATTAAACCATAGTTACACGGGTGCCCTCGAAAATATTTTTATCAATGCCAAAGTGCATGAGGTTTTGCTTTACAGCTTGGCCTGTTTGGTGGATGAAAAAGAAGAAGGATTTACTTGTAAATTTTTAGCGGATCCAGCAGGCAGAGAGCGTATTTATGAAGCCCGTGAAATACTACTTCAACATATTGGAGACCCTATTACCATTAAAGAATTAAGCCGTAAAGTAGCCATGAACGAGTGCTACCTTAAAAAAGGTTTTAAGGAAATTTTTGGCACAACTATTTTTGATTTTTACCAACAACAACGCATGGAGCACGCTAAGTATTTGCTCTATGAAAAAGGCCTCAGTGTAACAGATATTTCGGCCCTACTGGGTTACTCTTCTATATCGCATTTTTCGGCTGCTTTTAAAAAGCATACGGGTTTAAAGCCCTGCGAATTACTAAAATAAAAAACTATCTTTCCTTTTATAAATGTATCCTATGCGCATACGTACATTGTTTGCTACCGCGGCTATTGCCCTTTTTTTAACCAGTTGCGGCGGTCCTCAAAAAGTAGATACCCTAGTTGTTAACGGCGTTATCTATACCATAGATAGTAGTTTTTCTAGTGTGCAAGCAATGGCCATTAAAGATGGTATTATTGTTGCCACAGGAACAGACGCGGAGATACTGGCAGCTTATACCGCGCCCGAAAAAATTGATGCAAAAGGACAAGCCGTGTATCCAGGATTTATTGATGCGCATGCGCATTTTGTAGGCTATGG
>CAMAQW010000204.1 GCA_945860335.1 Sediminibacterium ginsengisoli
ATCAATAATGCCTGGTGGGCCGATTCTAAAAAAACCTTTCATTTTGATGCTGGTGGTTCAAAAATTACGCAAGCTTTTGATTTTGGAAGAGATGCTGTTTACGCAAAAAGCTTAGATAAAATTGGTCATTTTTATGGCGCTAGAATTACGAGTGATATTTTTGCAAGAGGTATTAGATGGTCTGGTAAAACCGAGGCGCAATCATTATTATGGGGTGGGTTTTTGGGCACTGCTGTGCAAGGGTTTATAGAAATTAAAGATGGATATTCTCCTAACTGGGGCTTTAGTGTATATGATTGGATGAGTGGATCTTTAGGAAGCTTTTATCCATACTTTCAGTCCAAGAGTAAATTTTTAAGTGCGGTTGATATCAAATATAGTTATTACCGCAAGCACAATTACTACTATGATCACGTAAAGCGGGTTAGTAATTTTCAGGACGATTATATGAATTCTACTTTTTGGCTCACCTATAATCCTAAAAGATATAAGCCTACCAGTAAATGGCCCAAATGGTTGGGTATTTCTGTTGGTGTTGGGGTCGACGAAACTTTAAATGATTATTATATTGGTGCACCCAATGGCTACGCCGATTTAGGCAAAGGTGGCTACGAATTTTACTTAGCCCCTGATATCGATTTTAAGGGCTTACTTCCTAAAAAGCCTTTCTGGCAAACGCTTGCACACGTGTTAAACTATATCAAAGTGCCTACGCCTGCGTTAAGGTTAAGTAGGAATTCAAAACTCATGCCCATTCATTTTTAGTTGAAGTTTGCTCAGATGCATTTATAACTTCCAATTAACAGATATTCCAAAAGCACGTCCCATTCCATACACACCAGAGCCGTGAGTTTTGTATTTTTGGTTGAGTATATTTATGGCACTTGCATTAATTTCTAGATGCTTCCATCTAATGCTCGCGTCTATTTGAATGGTATTCCATTGAGCGGTACCCAACGCACCTATTCTGTTATCGTCTATATCTCCCTTTGCAAGTCTGGTTTGTTTGCCGGCAAATTGGTGTCTAATAGCAACTGTTTTATTTTTAGAATGCCAGCTTAACTTGTTTTGACCAAAAAATGGTGGCATCCTTCGCATAGGTTCATTTTTGGTTACATTTTGGCCATAGGTATAAGTTGCATTTGATTGTAAGTCAAAATGGTTATTGATTTGATGCGACACTGAAATTTCTGTCCCTTTGATATAAGAAGATTCTATATTCTTTTTGGTATAAACATTGTATCCATTAATCACTTGACCATTAACAATCCTTGCAATTACATCTTTCAAATTCATCTGAAAAAAGGAAACAGTGACATTTGTTTTTACAGCATTGTATTTGTAGCCTATTTCAATATTTTTTGATTTTTCTGGCTTTAGGTTATAGCTAGGAATTTCATACCTAAAATCAACAATACCTAAAGTGCCCAAGTCGTCTATGTTTGGAGCCCTATAGCCTGTTGAGATAGAGCCAAAAATGAAATTATTTTTATTTAATTGATAGTTGACACCGAAATTGGTAACGAGTGCCGATGGTTTTAATGTAACATTCCCAAGTGTCGTGTCGCTTATGCGAATATTTAAAAAATTATAGCGAATACCTGCAATAACACTCAGTTTACCAAGGTTTATATAATGGATATTAAACAAAGAATTGTTATTGTAAATAAATCCATTGGGGTATAATCCTCTTTTTTGTATTTGAGTAGTAGTGCTCGTGTTTGTTTCGGTGGTATTGCTATTAACCAGGTCCGAATAGATGTCTATGCCTGTGTTACTTGTCCAATTTTTTGTTGGCTTTACAATGATTTCGGCAGTTAGGCCGGTAGAATGTATGGTATCTCTTTCTTTTCTTAAAAGGGTCGTATTATTTTTTTGATTGGAACGATTTTCGATGGAGCGTTGCTGAGAGAGCGTTACAAGTATTTCAGAAATTACTTTGTGTTTACTTGCATACCTATATTTTAGGTAGTTTAAATTATGAACCTGTTTGTCAACTTGATTTATTTTAAAATTTTCTAACACTATTTTATGGTAAATAGGAATATCCCGTTGAATTGTATTTTGTGTTGAAAATGTAATTTCTTGGCTGCTACTTAATTTTACTTTTGCTTTTATATTATAGTTTTTTTCTCTGTAGCCTGTGGGTGCTTGATGGCCTACCCCTTCGCCACCAACAATGTCTCCATATCTTTTGATACTTAATCCACCTATAATAGACCAGTTGTTGGCCGCATAACTCATCTCGGTTCTATTTGTCTTTTCCATTTGGGAAGACAAAAATTTGCTGGTATTACTCAGTTTAAAATCCTTGAAACCGCTTGTGTTTACTTCTTTGGTTGTAAGGTTAATAACACCACCCATAGCATCAGAACCGTATTCAATGGCGCCTATACCTTTTAATACATCTACTCTTTCAAGGGTAAACATATCAATGGTATTCAGGTACTGATTGGGGCCATAGCGGTAGGTTGCATTGTTTAATCTAATGCCGTCTATTACTAAAAGCGTTTGATTGCCGGTAAGTCCTCTAATAAATGCGGAGCCCCCTCCATGGTTTGTTTTTTGTAAAAAAACGCCTGCTACCCCCTGTAAAGCTTCAGGTGTTGTTCTTGCGTTGGTTTCTCTTATTTGATTTTGATCAATAGAACTAATTACATACGGGGTTTTTGCCTGACTCGTTTTAATATTTCTACTCGTTACAAGAACCGAGTCTAGCTGATTATAAAGGGTATCTCTATTTTGAGCCGCAGTTGGCTTAACAATAAATAGTAGCACCCATAATACCAACGTAATGATCTTAATCCCCATAAAACCAACGTATATTTTATTTTTGAATGATTGTGCCAGATGTTTTATAATGCTCTGTTCTTTGCTCATCTTCATTATCCATTTTAGGCCCTTGTTTTATTTTGCGCCAATCTATTGTTTGATTGTATTTTTTCATGGCTTTATCCCAATCAAAAACCTCTTGGCTTGGAAATTCAAAATTGTAGGGTGTAAAGTCTGGGGTATTGGTAAAAAAGTCTGTTAACAATGTTGCTGTTATATCATATTGATTTACATAAGGGATGCCCAATATATTATACACTACTTTTAAAATAGAACCAAAGTTAGCGTGGGTTTGTGAAACGTAATTCTTTTTTACGTAAGGACCTGCCATTAATAGCACACTTCTGTGGGCATCTATGTGATCTACACCGCCCTGAGGGTCATCTTCTGTAACAATCACAAGCATATCTTTCCAGTAAGGCGTTCTACTTAAAAAGTGAAGGGTTCTACCAAGTGCTAAATCGTTGTCTGCCACATAAGAAGCACTAAACGGGTAACCGTCTTCTGGTCTTGGTCCTGCTGTGTGGTCGTTAGGAAGCATCATGGTAATCAACTGAGGCAAACTGTCTTTTCCATTGAGCCATTTTTTAGTAAATTCTTCTTCAAATTGCTTCGCTCTAAATTGATCTGGAATATTGGTGTTGTATCCAGCAAAATTATGAGAGGTTTTTTCCCAAACTCCTTTTTGCATAGGAACCATTACAATATGCCCAGCACCTGTTGCGGTATCATTCCAATC
>CAMAQW010000205.1 GCA_945860335.1 Sediminibacterium ginsengisoli
TAGAAAAATACTAAAAATAAATTTGGTAATACTAAAAATATTAGTATTTTGCAGCTAAATCAATTAGTTATGTCAAACGCCGGAAAAAATTTACGTCACTTGCGCAAGCAGCGTGGTTGGACCCAGGAAGAATTTGCAAACAAGCTAAACATTAAAAGAAGCCTTGTTGGCGCTTACGAAGAGGAGCGCGCCGAGCCTCGTTTAGAGGTGATGGAAGCCATTTGTTCCCTTTTTAAGCTCAGTTTAGAGGACTTCTTATTTCAAGACCTCACGGGAAGTACGCCAAAGGGTGTTTCTTACCTCGAAAGTCGTAGGCAATTAAAAATGATTGCCGAGTCTGCTCAAATTAGTTTTGTGCCTGTAAAAGCCGCTGCTGGATATTTAGCAGGCTACGCCGATCCTGAATTTGTAGACGAGCTAAATACTTTCACACTCCCAATGTTAGCGCCGGGCCAATACCGTGCTTTTGAAATAGTGGGGGATAGTATGTTGCCAACTCCAAGTGGCAGTGTTATTGTTGGCGAAAAAGTAGAAAACTTTGATGAGGTTAAAAATAGTAATACCTACGTAGTGCTTTCTAAAAGCGAAGGTGTGGTGTACAAGCGTATTGTTCGCGACAACGAAAAAAAGAACAACCTCACGCTCATTAGTGATAACCCTCAATACGAGCCATACCATGTAAATGCAGAGGATGTATTAGAAGTCTGGAAGGCTGTATATATTTTGCAAAAAGCCAGTGCAGTGCCTAGGTGGGACGTAAACCAATTAGCCGGTATGGTTAATAATTTACAAGAGCAGGTGAGTACGCTAAAAAGTAAACTCAATTAAACTAGGGCCTTTAGTTTCTTTATTTTAACCATTGGTACTTTTTTTAATGGGGCAAAGGTAGATTCGTCTATTTTTGCCCCATTTTATATATATATGCGCAAAATAATTATAGTTCTTCTTTTGGTTTTATTGGCGAATGCTGGCTTTGCGCAACCTAAAAAAATTGGTGCCCTTAAAATTAATACGACCATTAAAATAGATGGCGCACTTGATGAGCTTATATGGGCACAGTCAGATACCGCTGTTAATTTTATTCAAATAAGCCCTCAGTTGGGTGCTCCTGCATCTAATTTGAGTAAGGTTTCTATTTTGTATGACGATCAAGCTATTTATGTTGGCGCCTTCTTGTATAATAAGCCTCAAAATATTAGAAAGCAATTAACAGCAAGGGATGGAGAGCAGCGCAAAGACGTAGATTATTTTGCTGTTTTTTTTGATACTTATAATGATGATCAAAATGCGGTTCAGTTTTTAGTTACAACCCGCAATGTTCAATCCGATGCGAGACTGCTTCCTAATTTAAGTAGCCAGTTTGGTCCACCTTCCGATTATTCATGGGATGCCGTTTGGGAAAGCAAAGTTCAAATGCATCCAAATGGATGGTCATTAGAAATGAAAATTCCTTATGCAGCGCTTCGTTTTTCAAAAAAAGAAATACAGGACTGGGGTGTGAATTTTGAACGTTATGATAGGGGAAGTAATGAAAATGCGTATTGGAATAAAATTGACCCCAATCAAAATGGTTATGTCAATCAGTTTGGTGATATGACGGGTCTACAAAATATTGAACCACCACTTAGATTGTCTTTGCTACCTTATGTGTCTGCAGGATCAAGAACGGTACCCTATGCCAATAGGGCCACAAGTAATACTTTTTTGCGCAGTGGCGGAATGGATGTAAAATATGGTGTAAACGAAAGCTTTACTCTAGACGCTACTTTAATTCCAGATTTTGGTCAGGTGGTATCAGATAATGTGGTACTTAACTTAACGCCTTACGAAATTCAGTTTCAAGAAAATCGTCCTTTTTTTACAGAAGGGATTGAGCTTTTTAATAAGTCCAATCTTTTATATTCTAGACGAATTGGTGCGACCCCTGATGGTTATTATGCTGTTAACAGTAAGGTTGCTAATAATAGTAATTTATCGATTGTTTCCAACCCGGGCATTTCACAATTATACAACGCCACTAAGTTTTCTGGAAGAAATAAAAAGAAACTAGGTATTGGTGTTTTTAATGCACTTGTAGCACCTACAACCGCAACGTTATTAGAAAAAACAACGGGCGTTAAAACAAATTACGAAACCAGTCCACTAACCAATTATAATATTTTGGTGCTAGATCAAGCGCTGGCTGGTAGATCATCCATTACATTGACAAATAGCAATGTTTGGAGGAGTGGAGGAACCCGCAATGCCAATGTTACGGGGTTTGATGCGAGTTTGTTTGATAAAACCAATACCCATCAACTTATTTGGAATGGAAGAGTGAGTGCCATTTCTGGTATTGAAAGTTATACTGGCTTTAAAAGTTTATTAGCATTTGCTAAAGTAAGTGGCAAAATTCAGTACCTATTACATACTAACATTGAGTCGGATAGATATGACCCTAACGATATGGGTTTTTTACTGGCACCTAATGAGTTTTCTGGTATCGCCAGAATTAGTTACAACCAGTTTAAGCCTACAAAAAACTTTTTGCAATCTAGTTATACCTTAACACTACGTCCGTCATACCTCTACAAGCCTAATGTGTTTACCAATTTTGAAATTCAAACAAGGGCATTTTGGTTTTTTAAGAATTTCTGGGATGCATCTGTAACATTAAATATTCAACCTCAATGGACGCATGATTATTTTGAAATGCGCACCGCAGGCGTTATGATAAAAAGAACGGGTTACTGGTATGCAAGTGTAGCAGGTAGTTCTGATAGTAGAAAACAGTTTTTTTTCAGGTACAATGCAGGTTTTGCCGAATCTCCAATTTATGATGATGCTTATATCAGTTTAAACTTTGCGCCTCGCTACAGGTTTAATGATCATTTTAGTTTGGATATAGATTTAAAGCGTGATGAAGACAATGGGCAATATGGGTATGCGTTTAGAAATGCCGCAGGGGTACCTATTGCAGGTAGGCGTAAGGTAACTACTTTTAATAGTATTGTAAATGCTATTTATAATTTTAATGCGCGCATGAATTTGACTGCGCGTGCAAGACATTATTGGAGCAAGGTAGAATACGAAACCTTTTTTAATGTTACACCTAGTGGCGGCATTACTGAAATTCCTTTTGTGGCCGGTAAAAATCAAAATTTCAATGTCTTTAATATTGATATGTTTTACACTTGGGATTTTGCATACGGTAGCCGTTTTATTATTGGGTGGAAAAACTGGTTAGGGTCCGATTTTAATATACCAATGGAGTCACATAAAAATTACTTGAGTAATGCAAGGGCTGTGTTTCAACAGCCACTCGGTAATGAAATTACGTGTAGGCTTATTTACTTTTTGGATTATGTGAAATTGAAAGCTAAAAATCCGTTAAAGCCTAGTAAGAGTTAGCTTTGGCGGATTTAATTTGTCCGTTTTGTTTCCTAAAAAAGTATAGGTTTTTATTTTCTTGATAATCTATTTGATTTTTAATACTTGTATTATTAACCGGCATTAGTTTTATGCTATTAAATACAGGCATGGGCACCGATAATAATGCATTTGTAAAATAGATCATGCTC
>CAMAQW010000206.1 GCA_945860335.1 Sediminibacterium ginsengisoli
GTAGACTTGTAAATTCTTGCTTTCATTTGCTAAACGAAGATACGGCTGCACTTTAAAAGCGGTGTAATTGCAGGAAAAAGAATTTTTGCGAAACATTAACGGGGTATTTGGGCTTTTATGCCTCCACATTGCCCCTCAAAAGGGCTATAATTTGGTATCTTTGCAACCTATGGGAAAGTATGCACATGATAAGGTGGTGCCCTACGAGCAAAGCGGACTCACTAAAAAAGAGCAGGTGGCTAGCATGTTTGACAGCATCGCGTTTAGGTATGATTTTTTGAACCGCTTTTTAAGTGCAGGTATCGATGTGAGTTGGCGTAAAAAGGCAATCCATGCTTTAAATGAAGTGAAGCCAAAAATTATTTTGGACGTTGCCACGGGCACAGGCGATGTTGCCATACTCACCCATCAACTCATTGCACCTACACATATTACGGGCATTGATATTTCAGAAGGAATGCTTGCAGAAGGCAGAAAAAAAATAGCTGCCCTAGGATTACAAAATGCTATTGAACTAATTAGTGGAGACAGTGAGCAAATAAAATTTAATGACAATCATTTTGACGGCATTACGGTTGCATTTGGTGTGCGTAATTTTGAACATTTGGAAACAGGCTTACAAGAAATGTTCCGCGTTTTAAAACCAAGTGGCAAACTGGTTATTTTAGAATTTTCTAAACCTAAACAGTTTTTATTTAAAGGCTTCTACAATATATATATGAATATGGTAGCGCCTGGCTTTGGAAAAATGATTGCAAAAAACAAAGAAGCCTACCAATATCTAAACGACAGTGTTCAGGCTTTTCCAGAAGGAGACGCTTTTACAAACATCATGGAAAAAGTAGGCTACACATCAATTACAAGTAAGAAACTGACATTTGGCATATGCACGATTTACTGCGGAAAAAAATAATAGCCACCCTTGGCATTTTGTTTTGCGCGGCGAGCAGTTTGCATGCACAGCGTGAAATCTACCGTTCGTACAGAGACGACTTGCCTTACTATTTTGGATTGACGCTAGGCTATAACACCAGTTATTTACACCATACAAAATCAGCTAATTTTTTCGCTTCCGATTCTATCATGTATGTAAACCCGGTAGCTAGTGGTGGTATTACCATGGGTTTATTAGCAACCCTAAAAATCAACGACCACATTGAGTTACGCGCAAACCCTCAACTCATTATTGGCGGCTCTAAATACATCGACTACACATTAAAATCGGTAAAGCCTGGCGAGCAAACACAGCATCAACAAATTTTACCTTCTACACTAGTAAGCCTTCCAGCCCATTTTAAATTAAATTCCGACCGCATCGAAAATTTTAGGTTGTACATTTTAGGCGGCGTTAAATTTGACTTTGATTTATCTAGTAATTCTACATCTCGTAACGCCGACGACTTGGTTAAATTAAATGCCGCCGATTTTGGGTTAGAAGCCGGACTTGGTGTAAACATTTATTTACCCTTTGTAACCGTTTCACCAGAAATAAAATTTAGTTACGGTATCTCCAATTTGCATAAGCTCGATAACGGACTTAAATATTCTAATGTACTTGATAAATTACGATCAAGAATGATTGTATTTTCGATACATCTAGAAGATTAAGGCTTATGTAGTCACATTGGATCATCCAATCAATAACATACCATGAAAAATATTGTCATAAAAAACGTTTCTATTGTTAACGAAGGGGCCACCACTATTGGTGATGTTTGGATTAGGGATACCCGCATCGAAAAAATTGGATCACAACTAGATCCTAGCATGCGTATAGAAGAAATAGATGGCACGGGTCAAACCCTAATCCCTGGCGTTATTGATGACCAAGTGCATTTTAGAGAACCAGGCCTTACCCACAAAGCAACCATTTATACCGAGGCAAAAGCGGCTGTGCGCGGCGGTGTTACTTCGTTTATGGAAATGCCCAACACCAATCCACCAGCATTTACCCATGAATTATTGGAGCAAAAATATGATATCGCAAAAAATCATGCGCTTGCCAACTACTCATTTTTTATGGGTACTTCCAATGATAATTTGGAGGAAGTGTTACGCACCAACGACAAAAAAAATGATATCTGTGGCGTTAAAATATTTATGGGCTCTTCTACCGGTAATCTACTTGTTGAAAATCCCATTTTATTAGAAAGAATATTTGAAGGATCTGAATTATTGATTGCCACTCACTGTGAAGAAGAACGCCTCATTAAACAAAATTTAGCAAGAGCCGCTGCCGAAAACAGAATATTAACAGCAGCAGACCACCCTATTATTAGAGACGAAGAAGTATGTTTTGAATCTTCATTTAGAGCGGTACAAATGGCCAAAAAATTTGGTACTCGACTGCATGTTTTACATATCACTACGGCTAAAGAATTACAACTCTTTAGTAATATGCTACCACTCGAAGAAAAAAGAATTACATCAGAAGTTTGTGTACACCATTTACACTTTACCTCAGATGATTATGCAAAACTTGGCAATCAAATAAAATGCAATCCAGCCATTAAAGCGCCAAACAACAAAACGGCTTTATGGGAAGGATTACTAGATAACCGCCTTGATATTATTGCCACCGATCATGCGCCGCATACCTGGGCCGAAAAACAAGAGGATTATGTGCATGCACACGCTGGGCTTCCGCTCGTGCAACATGCACTAGGCCTTATGTTGCACTATGTAGCCGAGCAAAAAATAACCATAGAGCGCGTGGTAGAAAAAATGAGCCACGCACCGGCACGCTGCTTTCAAATCAACAACCGTGGCTATATTAGAGAAGGCTACTACGCCGATTTAGTGCTGCTTGACAGAAATACCCCAGAAACCATTACGAAAGAAAATATCCTATACAAATGCGGTTGGAGCCCACTCGAAGGCTTTACGCAACCAGCTACTGTTTCAAAAACTTTTGTAAATGGACATATGGTGTATGGAAATGGTGGATTTGATGAATCAAAGACTGGCATGCGTCTTCAATTTAACAGATCCTAAATTATGCAGGTAGACAAAGATACCCTTCACGACCTCTCTATTTTTAACAGCGATGAGTCTGTGTCTATATTTAATTACCTCAATCAAACAACAACGGTTGGTGGTAAAGAAATGCTTCGATACCTGGTTGAAAATCCACTTGGTAGCGTCCAAAAAATTAAAGACACACAAGCCGTAATTCAGGCCCTAGCGGGCACATTGCCAACTTGGCCTTCTAGTATTACCAATGGCACCATTATGGTGGTGGCAAAATATTACGAAACACAGTTTGACCCATACCCGCAGCACCCTACCTATTTTAATAGTAACTGGTATAAAATATTTCATGCGCCTGATTATGCGCTTACAAAATATACCATTACCCACTGCATCGATTTTTTGAAAGGGCTATTTGCTGTACATCAACTTTTACTAGATTATAACGAACATCCAATTGCATCAAGCTGGTCTGAAAACATCGAAAAAAAATTAAGTAAGCCGGCATTTGCATCGCTTCGCTTAATGGATATAAAAACAGCAACGCCGCAACAAATTTTAAGTATTGCTGGTCAAATTAGAACAAGGCA
>CAMAQW010000207.1 GCA_945860335.1 Sediminibacterium ginsengisoli
ACCGGAATTTCAATGTTATTTTTTTGAACCATGAATTTAAATTCTTCAACACCTGCTGGATAATATTCCTCTAAATGATTCATCACAATGCAGTTACCAATACCGTGTTTGGTACCAAGTAAATAACTTAATCCATAACTCACTGCATGCGCAACACCCACCTGACTATACGCGATACTCATACCGCCCGCAAATGATGCCATCATTAACTGCTCGTCACTTTCATCGTCCCAAGTATTTTTTTCTACAAAAACTTTTCTGCAAAGGTCCAGTGCTTTTTCGCCATAACTTTTACTGAACTCATTTAAATAAGTACCTTCTAATGATTCGATGCAATGAATATAACAATCCATACCGGTGTAAAAACGCTGGTTTACTGGTGCGTCTTTTGCTAAATCTGGATCCAGTACAATTTGATTAAACGGTGTAAAATCGGAGTTCATACCCAGCTTACGCACAGGACCTGTTAACACCGTTGTTCTACTCACTTCGGCGCCCGTTCCAGACAAGGTAGGAATACCAACTTTGTAAACACCCGCTTGTTGTACAAGGTCCCAGCCCTGATAATCCGCAGATGAACCCGGGTTAGTCATCATAAGTGAAACCGCTTTTGCAAGGTCCATGGTAGAGCCACCACCAATACCTACAATACCACTTATAGTGCCAAATTCTTCACGGAGTGAAGCCGCCAAAGCGTCTACCTGCTTTGTTTTAGGCTCATGGGTAACGTCTGCAAAAACAATTTTATCTTTTCCTGTGAGTGGAATTCTTTGCACGAGTGGCTTACCTTCAAAAAAGTGATCCACTAAAAAAATCATTGGGGCATCACCCTTTCTATTGGGTGCTAAAATTTCGTCTAGTTGATTAAAACTACCGCGTCCATACACCACATAGTCAACCATTTTAAAATTTCTAAAACTCATATCGTTATTTTTATTCGGGTATTATTTATTGTTGTAAAAGCTTTGCTGCTTTTTCTAAGTCTTCAGGTGTATCAATTTCTACGCCCATATAATTTGTTGTGACCATTTTTATAGCCACGCCATTTTCTAAATAACGAAGGCACTCAATTTTTTCTGCTGCTTCAAGTGGCGTCATTTCCCAATTGGTAAATGCAAGCAGCGCTTCTTTTTTAAAAGCATACACACCAATATGTTCGTAATAAGTGATGGCGCTTTCGGTGCTTCTTGGATATGGTATCACGCTGCGCGAAAAAAATAAAGCATTGTTATTTTTATCGACGGCCACTTTTACATAATTGGGATCTTCAATATTTTGTTGTGAGGTTAGCACTTGCATCAGTGATGCCACTCGCACGTTTTGAGTACTGTCTTTAAATACTTCTAGTAATTTTTGAAGGGGTTCTTTTTTTACAAACGGCTCGTCGCCTTGCACATTAACCACCACGTCAATATCTAAATCAGCAATAGCTTCGGCGATTCGGTCGCTTCCACTTTCGTGTGAACGAATACTCATAATGGCTTTACCACCATGATTCGTGATTTCATCAAAAATGATGGTGCTATCCGTTACTACAAACACATCCGAAAAGAGTCCAGTTGCTACCGTATTATCGTAGGTGTGGCGAATAACCGTTTTATCTCCTAGCGGCTGCATAAGTTTAGCAGGAAAACGCGTAGCAGCATATCTAGCAGGAATAAAAGCACAAATTTTCATGAACATCAAATTGTGATGCAAAGAAACGGCATATTTAATAATCTGTCTTCACCGATTTGTCAAAAGGGACCTTTAATTGATAGGCCAAACTTTGATCGGTGCTATCATCGAGCACATCAAGGCCATATCGAAGGTTTTCCATGGGCGTTGCATCAAAAGTGCCGAATAAGCGGTCCCAGATAGAAAATATATTGCCGTAATTAGAGTCGGTTTGTGGACGAACGTAATGGTGGTGCACTTTATGCATATTAGGCGACACAATCACATAGCTAATAGCAGTATCTAACCACAATGGAAGTCTAATATTAGCGTGGTTAAATTGAGAAAATACCGCACTTAAACTTTGGTAGAGCATTACAAGCCACATGGGAGCACCGCAAACAACAACACCAATGATTGTAAATACAACCCTAAAAACACTTTCTCCTGGATGATGACGGTTAGCTGTAGTTGTATCTACATGGGTATCTGCGTGATGCACCATGTGAAATTTCCAAAGTATTTTTATTTTATGTTCTATAAAATGAATGAACCAAGCACCAACCAAATCTAAGAGTAATAATCCGCCAATCATAAACACCCAAGTAGGCATTTGAACAAGTTGCAGGAGTCCAAATTTTTGAGCTACAGCCCAGTCGGATGCTTTCACAATAATAAGTGCAAAAGCAAAATTGATAATAACGGTTGTGAGTGTAAAAAATATATTAACAGCAGCGTGTTTCCACTTGTGGTATGAAAATGAAAATAGAGGAACGAGTCCCTCTATCATCCAAAAAAATGTAATTCCACCAGCTAAAATGAGCGCACGGTGTGCACTAGGTATCTGATTAAAATATTCAATTAAATTTTCTAGCATCTGCTATTAATTGTTTAACATGAGGGGCATCACTAACATCAATAAATCTTCACCAGCACCCTGTTCTGTTGGTTTAATTAAACCTGCTTTTGTAGAAGTAGATAGTTCCATTTTTACATCGTCGGTGTCTGCAGCGTTTAACATTTCAATTAAAAACTTTGCATTGAAAGCGATTTGTAAATCTTCACCATCATACATGCAATTCATGCGCTCGTTACCTTCAAAACTAAAATCAACATCTTGTGCAGCCATCTGTAACTCGCTGCCAGTAATGTTTAGCGCCACTTGATTGGTGCTCTTATTACTAAATACGTTTACACGACGAAGTGCATTTTGGAAATCATGTTTGTTAACAACAAGCTTGTACGGATTGTCTGCAGGGATCACCACTTTATAGTCTGGAAAACGCGCATCGATTAATCTACAAATCATTTGTGTAGAACCGTGGTTCACAAATAAATGATTGCTATTATAGCTAATGGTAATTGGATCTTCGTTATCTGGTAATGCGTTTTTTAATAAGTTAAGCGGCTTACGTGGCACAATAAACGAATCTGTTTTTGGTGCTTTAGCATCCGTTCTTTTGTAACGTACCAGTCTGTGCGCATCGGTCGCAACAAATTGAACACCGGTTGTAGATAGTTCAAAAAATACACCCGTCATTGCTGGACGTAAATCATCATTACTAACAGCAAATAATGTTTTATTTATCGCCGTTAATAATGCACCACTAGTCATATCAAAACTATTGGTGTCATCTGCCGAAGGTTCTTTAGGAAAGTTATCTGGATTTTCACCCATTACTTTATACTTACCATTGTCGCTGGTAATTTCTACCGCAAAGTTTTTATCGATATTAAAAGTGAGCGGCTGATCAGCAATATTTTTTAATGAATCCAACAAAATTTTAGCAGGAATACAAACACGACCATTGGCCTTGCTTTCTACGTCCATTTCTACACGCATCACTGTTTCTAAATCAGTTGCTAC
>CAMAQW010000208.1 GCA_945860335.1 Sediminibacterium ginsengisoli
TCATAGTCTGTTAATTCTAGATAGTTTTTTAAAACCATACCTAGGTTGGTGTCATCTTCACAAAGTAAAATCTTGTATTTTTTTGCTTCTTCCATGGGATACTATTTTATGTGAAATAAAGATAAATTAATAAGTATTGGTACTGTCGAACTTCCAATTTTTTGTTAAAACAAGCCTAAGCCAGTTGTATTGTTCCGTTTTCGTTCATAATCAATTTGTTTTCAGATTCTAAAAAACGAATCACTTCCCATGCTTCTTCTTCCTGCTCTTTTCCAATGGTTATTAAAAGTTGGCTAATGGGACTTGGTGATGTTGTGAGCAGTGCATAGAGTTGTTGCTCTATGGAAGTAAATGCTGCACTTTCTAGTTTAATTTTTTTTTGAGCGAGGCAATAATCACAAATTCCGCAACTGCTCTTATCGGTGTCTCCAAAGTAATTGCCAATAAAAACACTACGACAGCTGCCTGGGTTTATTGCGAAATTGATAAGGGTATTAATACGGGTGGTAAAAGCTTCTTTTTTACTTAGGTACAAATCCTGATCTATATGTAAAAATGCAGCTGGTGCTCGGTTTACCAAAAAATGAATCTGAGGCGTTTCTTTTTGAGGTAAATATTCGATGATACCCATCGCGGCTAATTGTTGAAGTTGATTTTGTATACCCAGAACGTCAAGCCTGCATATGGCACCTAACCTTTTTTCAAATACTGAAATGCGGTTGTCAAATATACCTTGGTAAGTTCTTAAAAGTGCTTTAATAAGCGGTTCAAATGCAGGGTATGCCTGCTCAAAATTTTCTAAACTTTCTTTGGATGCGGTAAAACACACTTGGGTCGGTAAAAATATATTTTCGGAAAACTGAATATGCCCTTCCTGTTCCAACACTTTTAGTGTTTGGGTTACCACTGCGAGGTCCAATTTAAAATTGTTGCAAAACTCAAGCAGGTTAAAATCATAGTAACCGCCTTCGCCAATGCCTACCGGTAATTGTAAATAATTGGCAAGAGATTGGTAAATACTTTTAATAATTGAAATAGCTGGAAACCTTGTCTCATGTAGGTTACGGGCTTTTGTAATGTCTGCTTTTGTTGCTAATAAAACGGCGTAAGCTTTTTTACCATCCCTGCCAGCTCTACCTGCTTCTTGGTAATAATTTTCGAGACAGTCAGGCATTTCGTAATGAATGACCGTTCTAACATCATCTTTATCGATACCCATGCCAAATGCCGAAGTGCACACCATCATGCGGGTATCTCCCGTCATCCATTTTTTTTGTTTTACCTGCCGGTCTTCTGCACTGAGTCCTGCATGGTAAAAGTCGGCACTTATTTTTTGAAGTTGTAAAAGTTCGGCAATATCTTTTGTTTGTTTTCGGGTATTACAATAAACGATACCCGAACCTTTTACATTATTGATAATTTCGATGGTCTTATTAATTTTACTTTCTACTTCAAAATAACTGTAGGAAAGTGCAGGACGCTTATAGGGTTGCCTAAAAATTAGGGGATCCCTAAAAGCTAATTTTTCTATGATGGCCGTTTCAACATCTTTTGTAGCGGAAGCTGTTAGTGCTATAACAGGAACGCCAGGTAGTTCATTACGCAAAGCGGCAATGCGCAAATAAGGGGGCCTAAAATCGTAACCCCACTGAGCAATACAATGTGCTTCATCTACTGCAATGAGTGAAATATCAAGTGCTGGTAAATACTCTTTAAATAAATTGGATTCGATACGTTCAGGTGATAGGTATAAAAATTTATAAGCACCACTTGTAGCTGCTTGCAAGGTTTCTTTAACGGCCATATAAGGCATGCCACTATGAATTACAGCAGCATCAATTCCTTTTTCTTGTAAGTTGCTTACCTGATCTTGCATGAGTGCTATTAAGGGGCTAATAACAAGGCACATACCATCTTTTAAAAGTGCAGGAACCTGAAAGCATATTGATTTTCCGCCACCTGTAGGCAGTAAAGCCAGCACATCTTTTTTTGCAAGTACCGCATCAATAATACCCTCTTGTAAAGGCCTAAACTGGTTATGCCCCCAATATTTTTCGAGTATTTGTAATGCAGTAGACATGCGGCGCTTAACGTGTTACCCTTTTAAAATTAAGTCGGATAGAATTGATAGCAAGCACTACATCACTAAGACCCATTACAAGTGCGCCAAAGGTTGGATTTAAATATCCAAATGCCGCCACCGGAATCGCAACAATATTATAAGCGAATGCCCAAAATAAATTTTCTTTGATGGTGATGAAGGTGTGTTTACCAAGACCTAAAGCGAGTGGTAAATTTTTAATACCATGATTCATAAGTACCACTTGTGCACTTTGCATGGCTATTTGCGAAGCCTCGCTGAGTGAAACGCCAACAGTTGCTTTAGCGAGCGCTGGTGCATCATTAATACCATCACCCACCATAACAGTAGGCAATGCTAGACTTAAGGCACCAATTTTATCGAGTTTATTAGCGGGTGTTTGCTCGTAATAAAACTCAGTGATACCAAGTTCACTTGCCACGAGTGCACATTTTTCTTTTTTATCGCCACTTAATAAAATGGGTTGAAGCCCCATGCGTTTTAGTGTTGCAATCACTTCTTTGGCCTCTGGTCTTATTTCATCGGCAACATCAATATATCCAAGTAAAATATTGTTTTTAATGACATATACATTGTGGCTATGATCTGTTGTGTATTGTGTGGCAACTTTAAAGGATCCGGCTATATAGGTATTGCCTTCTTTATCCGTGGCAAACATGCCCAGTCCTTTTTGCTCTTCTATTTTTTGCCACCTAATATCTTCTTTTATTTTCCATGCTGCTGCGATGGCATTTGCAATGGGGTGGTTGGCATATTTTTCTAGTGAAAAAGCAATCTGTTTAAAAGTGGCTTCATCAATATTGGCATTAGGTGCTATGGTAAAACTAGTAACCGTAAATTTTCCAGTTGTAAGTGTTCCTGTTTTATCAAACACCACTTGCTTGATACTTTTAAATATTTCTAAACTTCTTGCATTTTTAAACAGTACCCCATTACGTGCGGCCCTACCAAGCCCAACGGCAATGGCAGCAGGCGTTGCGAGGCCCATAGCACATGGGCAAGAAATAACCAGTACGGCGATACCTCTAAGTAGTGATGTACTAAATGGAAGTGACGCTATAAAATAGGTTCCAATAATAGTAAGCAAGGCAATGCCAATAACGGTGGGTACAAAAATGGCAGATATTTTATCGGCAAGTTGTTGAACAGGCGGTTTTTCTGTTTGTGCTTGTTTTACAAGTTGTAAAATATTGGCAAGCACCGTGCTTTCTCCAACGGCCGTAATATAAGCCTTGATGGTGCCAGATTCTACCATACTGCCGCCAATAAGCAGGTCATTCATTTTTTTAATAACAGGCACACTTTCTCCAGAAATAATGGCCTCGTTAATGCTGGCTTCACCCCACAATATTTTACAATCCATGGGTACGGTTTCCCCATTTTTGATCAGTACAATATCGCCTACTTTTAAACT
>CAMAQW010000209.1 GCA_945860335.1 Sediminibacterium ginsengisoli
GGAATGGGCGGCGGTGCTTCTCATAGCTCTAATATGGATGATATCTTTAGCCAGTTTGGAGATATGTTTGGTGATGATGCTTTTGGTTCTTTTTTTGGTGGTGGAAGGTCAAGAGGTGGTGGGGGCAGGGCTGCAAGAGGACAGCGTGGGAGTAATTTGCGTATTAAAATCAAATTGAATTTTGAAGAGATCGCTAAGGGGGTCAACAAAAATGTAAAAGTTAAAAAGCATGTTACCTGTACCGGTTGCGGCGGTAACGGTGCTAAAGATAAAAACAGCGTTCAAACTTGTAGTTCTTGTGGTGGTAGTGGACAGGTGCGTAAATTAACCAATACTTTTTTAGGTCAAATGCAAACTGTTACTACATGTTCATCTTGTAATGGAGAAGGAACAACCGTTACAGCTAAATGCGGTACTTGTAAAGGTGAGGGTAGAATGTACGGTGAAGAAACAATTTCTATTGATATTCCAGCAGGTGTTCAAGAAGGCATGCAGCTGAGTATGAATGGAAAAGGTAATGCTGGGGAAAGAGGTGGAAGCGCTGGCGATTTAATCATTCAAATCGAAGAAGAAACACATCCAGAATTACAACGTGATGGATTAAATGTAGCATTTGATTTACACTTGAATTTTGTAGATGCTGTATTTGGAACACAGGTAGAAGTTCCTACCATTGATGGGCGTGCTAAAATTAAAATTCCAGCAGGAACGCAAAGTGGTAAAATATTTAGACTCAAAGGAAAAGGTTTTCCTGAAGTGCAAGGTTATGCAAAAGGAGACCAGCTCATTTATGTAAATATTTGGACGCCTCAAACAGTTAATGACGAGGAAAAAGCAATGTTAGAAAAATTACAAGCAAGTGATAATTTTAAGCCCAATCCAAGTAAGTCTGATAAGAGCTTTTTTGATAGGGTTAAGGAAGCCTTTAATTAATCTTCTTTAACGCATTGTACTGGCGCTATTCAACAAGTTTGTAAATATCCCTACTATTTCGGCCATACCCATCGTAGTCTAATCCATAGCCTAATACAAATTTATTTGGGATAGAAAAGCAACAATAATCGATGGGCACTTCAAACACAGTGGCATCTGGCTTGTGCAGTAGCACGCCAATTTTTAAGGATGCGGGTTGTTGGTTGTGTAACTGTGGTAAAAAGGTATGAAGTGTTTTGCCAGTATCTATAATATCTTCTAGTACTATAATATGTCTATTGGTAAGGTCTATGTCTAAGCCAATGGCTGTAATCACTTGTCCGGTAGAAGTGGTGCCTTTATACGAAGCTAGTTTAATAAAGCAAATTTCAGCTTCTATCGAAACTGATTTAAATAAATCGGATGCAAACATAAAAGAGCCATTTAGTACAGCAATAAACAAAGGTTTTTTGCCGGAATACTCCGTGTTAATTTCGGCTGCTAATGCAGCGATCTTTTCTTGGATAAGTGCTTCAGGTAAAAATATTTCGAAACTTTTTCTGTGTAGTTGAATCCTAGACATACCCTTATTTTTTCTTTCTTTTTTTAGATTTCTTTGTTACAGGTTTGATGATTTTTTCTGCTCTTAATTTAATCTTTTGACCAACCTGTAAAATGGCATCTTTTGTGATTTTAGGGTTCAGCGTTAATAATGTACTCAGTTGAACACCTTCTTTTTGAGCAACACTATACAGTGTTTCTGTACCAGTTACTGTATGAATTTCAGATGCGCCATATTTTTGTTTCTTTTCAATAAATAAAATGCGGTCTTGATCTAAAATGTTCATTTCCGCAAGTTCATTGTACTCGAATATTTTGCTCAAACTTATTTTATTGTTGTTTGCAATGGCTAGTAGTGAACTTCCTTTTGTTGCAACAACGGCCCTGGTATTGTTGATGGATACTTTGGTGTTTTCAAGTAAGCTTACTGGTGCAGGAATTACTTCTTTGGTAGGTGCCGTTTGTAGGGATGGCGATACTACTGGAGCCTGCGCAGGGGAAACCACTTCTTTTTCTTGTGCTGGTTGCGTTGCAGTTTTTGAAGGCTCAGGTGTATTTGTAGTTACTGGCTTTGTAACAGGAGCTGGTGTGATTACAAAATCAATTCCTTTTTTCTTGTTTTCCAACGCAATTAATGAGTATTGTGCTAAATCATAATCATTGATTGCTTTAATAAGTAATGCGGGATAATTTGGATTGGTAGCATAACCTGCTTGTTTGAGTCCAAAGGCCCAGCTTGTAAAGTCAGTAACATCAAGCTTAAATAAAAATGCGTAGTGTGTTCTTGTTTTTAAAAAGTTTGAATGATCTATAAATGAGGTTTCTGCATTTTCGTAAACCCTAAAACATTCGCCAGTTGCATCATCATTGTGGTATATTTTAGGTCCCTTCCATTCTATTTTACATTTAATGCCAAAATGATTATTTGCTTCAGTGGCTAGTCGGCTCTTGCCTGTTTGTGATTCTAATATGGCTTGTGCCAATTTAATAGCAGCAGGAACACCAGTTCTAATTTGTTCCTGCATCGCAATGTTTTTATATTGATTGATATAGGCAGCAGTTTCCACGCCAATTGTTTGCGTAATACCACTCAATGATATTGTTATGGCCAATAAGAAAGTGAATATTAATTTAAATTTCATAGTTCATTTTTTTGAATCAGAAGCATGCCGTCTCTGATTGTTAATAGCACTTGATTTGTGCGCGGATCATTTTTAACGTGTTCGTTAAATGCATGAATGGCAACTGCATTTTTTCCTGTAATGGTATCTTCTAATACTTCTCCATGAAATAATACATTGTCTGCAATGATAACCCCCCCTTTAGCTAAGAGTGGAACCACCATTTCGTAATACTCGATATAGCCCGTTTTGTCGGCGTCTATAAATACGAAATCAAACATACCATGGAGGGTAGGGATTATTTCTTTGGCATCTCCAATATAAAGTTTAATTTGATTGGCATATTTGCTTTGCCCAAAATAATTACTTGCAGTTTGAGCGTCTTCTAATCTAGATTCTATGGTATGCAAAACGCCACTTGGTGCAAGTCCTTTTGCCAAACATAGCGCACTATAACCGGTAAACGTACCAATCTCTAAAATATGCATTGGCTTTTTCATGCAAGACAGCATGCTTAAAAATTGCCCTTGCACTTCACCACTAAGCATATGCGCTTTGGGGTGTGTGGCTCTTGTTTCATCTAATATGATTTGCAATAAAGGATCAGCGGGTGTTGTAAAAACATCCGAGTAAGTTACCGCTTGGTCTATAATAAATGGAACTGACATCTATTTTTAAATCGCTGTTTCTTTTTTAGAAATAAGAAGGAGTCCTATAAATGTAATCAACCCATTGATGATGAGTAGTTCTAGTCCAATTTCGAAAGCGCCAAATAATGCTTTTTGATTCAGGTCAATAATTAAGCATAGTAAAGGGGATATAATACAAACAAGCGGCACCCATTTATCAATTACATTTCTTTTTAAAACAATGCCAAATGTAAATAAGCCTAA
>CAMAQW010000210.1 GCA_945860335.1 Sediminibacterium ginsengisoli
CCCGCAAAAATGGGATTTAGCAGGCGCACAGGAACGATAAAAAACGCAGATTAAAAACAACTATAAAAACCGACAAATGAAGAAGATTGTTTCTTTGATGGTAACAGCAGTTTTAGCTGTTCAGTGTTTGATGGCTCAAGTTTCGGAAGGAATTAGACATCTCGATTATGAAAAATACAAGAGTGCACGTACGTCACTAAAAGCTTCGTATGACGCCAATCCAAAAGATCCTCAAGTGGTGTATTGGTATGGTCAAGCGCTCATCGTTTCTGAAGTAGGTGAAACACCAAAACCAGAAGATGTAAATAGTGCAAAAGCAGTGTACCAAAAAGGTATTCAGGATATTCCCAACGATCCGCTTCTTGTAGTAGGTTTAGCGCACATCGAGCTTTTGCAAGGTGGCGATATCAATAGCATCAAACAAAAGTTTGAGCAGGCTATTACTACTGCCACTGAAACCAAAGGAAAGTTTAAGGGACGTGTAAATAGTGCGGTATTAAACGCTATTGGTCGTGCTAATGCTAGTGTAGGTGCTAACCAAGGCGATCATGTATATGCCATCGAAAAGCTAAAGCTTGCTGCTGAGCAGGAATTAGCCCCTGCCGATGTTTTTGTAAACATTGGTATCAACTATTTAAGAATGGGTGGTGAAAACGGTGGTGAGGCTGTAAAAGCATTTACAGAAGCAGCTTCTCGTGATCCAAAAAATGCACGTGCAAATTATAGAATTGGTAAAATTTACCAATCACAAAACAACAAAGAATTATTTGAAGAATTTTTCAATAAAGCCATTGCTGCAGATGCAAGTTTTCCACCAGTGTACTATGCACTTTACCGTTACTACTCTGATAAAGATGTAAACAAAGCAAAAGACTATTTAGATAAGTTTGTTAGCACTGCAGATAAAGATCCACGCAACGAAATTTTATTTGCCGACTATTTATTTAGAGCTGGTAAATATGCAGAGTCTTTAGCAAAACTAAAAGAATTAGAAGCAGGACTTGGTATGGCACAAGTGCCTCGTATTGCAGTGGTTTATGCCTATAACTACGACCGTTTAGGCGACTCTGTTCAAGCAAAAACTTATATCCAAGGATTCCTTGATAAGGCTGCTGCCATTGACATTCAGCCCGCCGACTATGAACTTGGTGTAAAAGTATTAACCAAGTTTCCGGGTAGCGAAGCGCAGGCTTCGGCATATATCGAAAAAGCAATTTCACTCGATACCGTGAAGCAAAATAAAATGGCCTACATGAGTACGGCTGCCGATATTTTTGGTAGAGCAAAAGCATATGGTGAGCAGTTAAAATGGATGAAGCGTCAACTAGAAATGAAAGGTGCTTTAACAGAAGCGGATCATTACAAATTGTCAAATACTGCGTTTAGTGCGGGTGCTTTTGTAGAAACGCTTGAGTATGCAAGAGCGTATATGATCGCTTTTCCGGACAAGCCACAACCCTATAGCTTCTTTAAGCGTGCTGCTTTAAAAAGCACCACGGACACTGCACAAATTGTAACATTACTTGACGAGTTAGATGCCGTATATACCAAAATTGGAGTTGACAAGTTTAAAAAAGAGATTTTTGTGAATGCATACTTTAAATTGGTTTACTATGTTGGTGCGTTTAACAACCTCAAAAAGAATCCTGATTTTAAAGTAAAATCTGATGGTACCCGTACCGCTGTTGTTGACCAATTTTTAGCAACTTGTCAAAAAGCGTTAAACATTACAGATCAAATGATTACGTTGTATCCAGACGCAGCAGATGAAAACAATAAATTTGCCTCTGAACAGCGTACTGCCATCCAAAAAAATATTGATTATTACTCTAAACCACAAGGCAAAACTGCAGCTACCCCAGCTAAAAATGGCTAATCTGCAATTTCCTTTAAAATAATGCTAAAAAAGACTCCCCAAATTGGGGAGTTTTTCGTTTATATCCCTACTGTGGTGTATTTTTGCGGCGACTAAAACAAGTATATGACTTGGAGTACTTTTTTGATGGATGCATCTGCAACCAATCTCGCCTCTAACTACCTTCCAATTGGCATTCAATTAATTTTTGCTGCTGGCTTTGTTGCCACCATGATTGCGCTGTCTCAGTGGGTAGGACCTAAGCGTAAAACTTCTGACAAATTAGAAAACTTTGCGAGTGGTATTGAAACACATGGTGATGCGAGACAGCCCATGGCCATCAAGTATTTTTTAGTGGCTATTTTGTTTGTTTTGTTTGATGTAGAAGTTATTTTCTTTTATCCATATGCAGTAAATTTTAGAGAACTCGGATGGGCTGGATATAGCGCTGTGCTTATGTTTGTAGGCTTTTTCTTAGTTGGCTTTATTTACATTATCAAAAAGGGTGCACTTACTTGGGAAGATTAATTTTAATATAAAAACTATGGCACGTCCAGTACGATTTAATACCTCACCTATTTTAGCTTCCACTGCAGATGCAGTAGGTGCGATAGAAGCGCCTCCAGGATTTACAGGAGAAGGTTTTTTTACCACACAGCTTAGTAGTGTAGTGGGTCTTGCACGTAAAAATTCGATATGGCCTTTACCATTTGCCACTTCATGTTGTGGTATTGAGTTTATGGCAACCATGGGTTCGCATTACGACCTTTCTCGTTTTGGTTCTGAGCGTGTAGGTTTTTCGCCTCGCCAATGTGACCTTTTAATGGTAATGGGCACCATTGCTAAAAAAATGGGTCCCGTACTTCGTCAGGTATACCTTCAAATGGCCGAGCCTCGTTGGGTAATTGCTATTGGCGCTTGCGCTTCAAGTGGTGGGATATTTGATACCTACAGTGTGTTACAAGGTATTGACCAAGTTATTCCGGTAGACGTATACGTGCCTGGCTGTCCGCCAAGACCAGAAGCTATTTTAGATGGCTTTATGAAAATTCAGGATTTAGTGGGTGAAGAAAGTATTCGTCGTAGACATTCTGATCAGTACAAAACATTATTAAACTCTTACGGTATTCAATAATCAAGTATGGCACTTACCAACCAGTACATTCAAGAAAAGTTGCAAGAAAAATTTGGAGACCTTGTTTCTAATTTTGAAGAATCGTATGGCCTATTAAGTTTTGAAGCAACGGCTGCAAACAATTTAAAAGTGTTGCAGTTCTTGTACGATGAACCTAGTTTGCAATTTCAATTTTTAACGGATTTGTGTGGCGTAAACTTTCCAGATGATGCTGGTCGCGAAATTTCTGTGGTGTATCACCTGCATAACCTTACAGAAAACGTTCGCCTTCGTTTTAAAATATTTGTTCCTGTTACAGCGCCAGATGTTTTTACAGCCTGCAATTTATTTTCAAGTGCAAATTGGATGGAGCGCGAAACCTACGATTTCTACGGGGTTAATTTTGTTGGCCACCCTAACTTAAAAAGAATTTTAAATGTAGATGAGATGGATTATTTCCCACTCAGAAAAGAATATCCTTTAGAAGATCAAACAAGAATTGA
>CAMAQW010000211.1 GCA_945860335.1 Sediminibacterium ginsengisoli
TATTGTATTGGTGATACAGGTTTAATGGAAGCGTACCGGAAAGTGCATCAGTTTAATGCCTTTTGTGCAGATACACCCAAGCAAGTAGCGCTTGCAACTTATATGGAAAATAAAGATGCCTATTTGCAGCTTGGCGCACAAATGCAAGTAAAGCGTGATTATTTTCGAAATCTTATGAAAGCCACGCCACTAGAGTGTTTGCCATCTAGTGGTAGTTATTTTGAATGCTATAGTTACGCAAATATTTCTGATGCCTCAGACACAGATTTTGCCATGAAACTTATTCAGGAATACGGTGTTACCACCATACCCGTGTCGGCGTTTTATAAAAATAAAACAGACAACAAAGTGATCCGATTTTGTTTTGCAAAAAAAGAAGAAACCCTGCAGCGTGCACTAGAAAAATTAGCGTCGCTCAAATAGGCGATCAAATAATAGTTTCAAAAAATAATTGCGCAATTATCCAATAGCATTATTGATATCCGCGATTAAATCTTCAATATCTTCTACACCCACACTCAGTCTAATTAAACTATCAGAGAGTCCGTTTTTTATGCGTTCTTCTCTTGGAATAGAAGCGTGGGTCATTGAAGCTGGATGATTGATCAGTGATTCTACGCCACCTAAACTTTCGGCGAGCGCAAAAACCTTAGTGCTAGATAAAACCCTTACCGCATTTTCTACACTGTCATCTTTTAAAGTAAAGCTCATCATGCCACCAAAACCACGCATTTGTTTTTTAGCTACCGTGTAGCCAGGATGGTCTTCAAACCCGCACCAGTAAACGCGGTCCACTTTTGGGTGCTGCCTTAAAAAGGCAGCCATCGCAGCCCCATTTTCGCAGTGGCGTTGCATACGCAGGTGTAATGTTTTAATACCCCTTAATACTAAAAAGCAGTCCATCGGGCCAGGCACAGCACCTCTGCTTTTTTGAATAAAATACAATTTTTCACGAAGTGCTGCATCGTTCATTACAAGGCAACCTTGTATCACATCACTATGTCCACCTAAATATTTGGTAGCAGAGTGCATCACAATATCGGCACCAAGGTCTAATGGATTTTGTAAATAAGGAGATGCAAAAGTATTATCTACACAAAGTAAAATATTGTTCTTTTTTGCAATCGCAGACACGGCTGCAATATCTGTAATGTTCATGAGTGGATTGGTAGGCGTTTCAATCCACAATAATTTTGTTTTACTAGAAACTGCTTTTTCTATTTGTGTAATATCTGTGGTATCTACATAGGTAAATACAATATTATACTTAGCAAATATTTTAGTGAAAAGCCTGTACGTACCACCATACATATCATTTGCTGCAATCACTTCGTCGCCTGGTTCTAGCAGTGTAATAACGGCGTCTGTTGCTGCAACACCACTACTAAATGCGAGCCCAAATTTTCCATTTTCAATTTCAGCAAAAGCGCTCTCAAGGGCTGCCCTGGTTGGGTTTTGGCTTCTTGCATACTCATAACCTTTGTTAACGCCTGGCGCTTCTTGCACATAGGTAGAGGTTTGATAAATAGGCGTCATGATAGCACCCGTAGATGGGTCAGGCTCTGTACCTGCGTGTATATATTTAGTAGCTAGTTTCATAAGTAATCTATTAAAATTCTATTTCTTTTTATTGATAATGGTTTCTTTAGCAAATGAAATGGGCAACATTACTTTTACTTGGTCCCACATAATTATAAGACCTGCTCCTAAATTGGTTTCTTCAAAATAGAGTGTAAAAGCATCCGTGCTATCCAGTGTTTTTATCACAGGCACTTCGGTACGTAACAAATCTTTTTTAGCGTTATAACTAAAATTACCCCAACTAAAATTATCGGTATTTAAAATGAGTGTCCAGCTGTTTTCGTTTGGAATACCATAAAGGGTATAGCGACCCTTGGGTACCAATTTTCCGGCAATTTTTACGGGTACAAAAAATTCGATTTCTGTGGCTTCGTTGGCGCCGAGTCTCCAAATGGTATTGTACTGTACAATATCACCAAAGAGCGGACGGCCATTTTTTTGAGGTCTTCCATAGATGACCCTTGCTATAGGTTCGCCACTGGCTTTACCACTTAATTTAAGCATGGGAAAGTTAGCAGGCCAATAACTCATGTCCATGGGGGACTTGTCTAAATCGGAGGGTTTTTGTTGGGCGCTCGCTAAAACGCTCGCTACCATTGCTAGGGCTAAAAAAATGGCTCTCATAACCCAAATTTCAACAAAGAAAACCGGTTAAAAAAATTACTTTTGCCCTCACAAATTATATACCATGACAAAAGGCCCAATTTCTCAGTTTATAGAACATCAATATCGCCATTTTAATGCGGCCGCATTAGTGGATGCTGCAAAAGGATATGAAACCCATTTATTAGAAGGTGGTAAAATGCTCGTGAGTTTAGCGGGCGCCATGAGTACCGCCGAATTAGGTATTAGCCTCGCCGAAATGATTCGTCAAGATAAAATTGCCATCATTAGCTGTACAGGTGCCAACCTTGAAGAAGACGTGATGAACTTAGTTGCGCATAGCCATTACAAGCGTGTGCCTAATTATAGAGATTTAACACCACAAGACGAATGGGATTTATTGGAAAACCATTACAACCGTGTTACGGATACTTGTATTCCAGAAGAAGAAGCGTTTCGTCGTTTGCAAAAACACATTGTAAAGTTCTGGAAAGATGCAGAGGCAAAAGGAGAGCGTTACTTTCCACATGAATTTTTATATCAAGTAATACTTAGTGGAGAGTTAGAGCAGTATTATGAAATTGATCCAAAAAATAGTTGGATGGTTGCAGCTGCTCAAAAAAATATTCCAATTGTTGTTCCAGGATGGGAAGACAGTACCACCGGAAATATTTTTGCATCTTATGTAATTAAAAATGAATTAAAAGCGAGTACCGTTAAAAACGGTATCGAATATATGATCATGCTTACCGAATGGTACCGTGCTAATAGCGGTGGCAAGGGTGTCGGATTTTTCCAAGTAGGTGGCGGTATCGCTGGTGATTTCCCCATTTGCGTAGTGCCGATGATGTACCAAGATTTAGAATGGCATGACGTTCCTTTCTGGAGTTATTTTTGCCAGATCAGTGATTCTACAACATCCTACGGATCATACTCTGGCGCGGTTCCTAACGAAAAAATCACCTGGGGTAAATTAGATATCAATACGCCTAAATTTATTGTAGAGAGTGATGCTACCATTGTTGTGCCGCTTATTTTCGCTTACATTTTAGGACAGTAGTAACTGTAAAAATCTGTTTGATATTTAATCCCGGAGTAATTGCTCCGGGATTTTTTTATGCATAAGCAAAAAAAATGCCCCGGTTTCCCGAGGCATTAAAATATTAAATTCAAAAGCTTAACGCGCAGGCATTGTTAAAGGAATATCTCTTTTTAACATCGCATCTCTGTTTGCAATTTCGCAAGCAGTATAGAATACCATTAAGGTTCTTTTTTGC
>CAMAQW010000212.1 GCA_945860335.1 Sediminibacterium ginsengisoli
AAGACATGAAACAGCGCAGCGCACATATAGTATTTACGAGGATCCATTTTGGAGGTTTAGTTTTGGGTACTGTGCTTTTTAGACGGCTGCTTTTTGAGCGCGCGCTTTTGTGGGGATTGTTTTTTGTGGGGTTTTTGTTTTCGAACAATGTTTGCGCGCAAAAAGTGTATGACTTTAATGCCACTTGCATTCAGGCCTACCAAGAAGTTAATAAATTAAAAATTGCTCCGGCTACTGCGCTCATTGCAAAAGCAAAGGAGCAAAATCCGCAAAATTTAGTACCTGTTTTACTAGACGCCTACACCGATTTTTATGTGCTGTTTTTACTAGAAAATCCAGCCGATTATAAAGCCCGGTTTAAAAATTTTGAACGAAACATTAAAGCGCTTGAAGAAGGGCCTAAAAACACGGCGCTTTATAATTACTGCCTCAGCAATGTATACATCCACCGCGCCATGGTATCGTTAAAATTTGGGCACTTCTGGGACGCTGGGTGGGATATTAGAAGATCCTACCTACTTGCCGACGAAAACAACAAGAAATTTCCATCCTTTACCGGTGACGATTTACTCTACGGCGCACTGCAAGGCATCGTAGGGACGGTGCCAAAGGGCTATCAGTGGTTAACAAATTTACTAGGCATGCGCGGTTCGCAAAAAGAAGGCATGAAAATGGTGGCTAATTTTGCCAATGGTACCGATGTGTGGGCCAAATTATTTAGCCCCGAATCTCACTTTATTTATCCGTACCTGCTTTTTCATTTACAAAATGAAAAAGATGCAGCACTTGCATTTATACAAGATAAAAAGCTAGACCTCGTTAACAATCATTTGCACGCCTGGACAGCCGCTAACTTAGCACTTAACCACAAAGCCAGCGCCACCACTAAAAGTATTATTGAAAATAGAAATAAAAGCGCCGATTATTTATCACTACCCTTTTGGGATTTTGAACTGGGTTGCGCCAAACTGTATGCACTAGATTTGGACGGTGCTACGCCGCTATTGACCAAATACACCGAACAATTTAAGGGCAATTTTTACATTAAAGACGCCCTTCAAAAATTGAGCTGGGCAAATTTTTTGAAGGGCGATATGCGCGGCGCCGAGGCGGCGCGCAAGCAAATTTTTTTGCGCGGCGGCACAGACACGGACGCAGACAAACAAGCATTAAAAGATGCTAAAACGGGTGTTTGGCCTAACCCACTGCTACTTAAGGCGAGGCTGCTAACTGATGGTGGTTACACCAAAGAAGCACTAGCCATGTTACAAGGCAAACAACAACAGTTTTCAAGCGCCTCAGATAAACTAGAATATGTTTACCGTATTGGCCGCATTTATGAAGACCTCGGTAAAGACACAGAAGCTATTACCTATTATAAAGAAACCATTAAACTAGGTGCCAACCAAACGGCTTATTTTGCTGCAAGGGCTGCGCTACAAGCAGGACAAATACTAGAAAAGCGCGGACAAAAACTAGAAGCCATCGCTTTTTACGAGCAGTGTTTGGCCATGGAAGAACATAGTTACAAAAACTCTTTGGACCAGCGTGCCAAAGCGGGTATTGCGCGCTGCAAATAGTTTGTTTTACCTAAATTGCAGCAGATTAGTACTATGCTTACAAAGCTCCACATAAAAAACTACGCCATCATTGATGAAATCGAAATTGATTTCTCTGATAAGCTTAATATTATTACCGGCGAAACGGGTGCGGGTAAAAGTATTTTGATGGGAGCGCTTAGTTTAATTTTAGGTGAGCGTGCCGATAGTAGTAGTCTTGTAAGCAAAGACAAAAAATGTTTTATCGAAGGAACTTTTTCTATTGCTAACAACAAAGCCGTTGCCAATTATTTACAATCACTAGAAGAAGATATGGACACCGATCAGTCGGAACTAGTGCTGCGTAGAGAAATTGCACCAACTGGCAAATCACGTGCATTTATTAATGATACGCCAGCAAGTTTACAAACGCTGCGCGGTGTTGCGTCGTTACTGGTAGACCTGCATCAACAATTTGATACACTCGAACTGGGCAACACTGATTTTCAGCGCACCGTAATTGATGCACTTGCTGGCAACGAAAATTTATTACAATCTTTTACAAATAGTTACCAAGCATATTTATCGGCTCAAAAAAAATTAGCAGCGCTACTAGCACAAAAAGAAGCGTTTACCAAAGAAGCCGATTACAATCAGTTTTTACTCGATGAATTTGAAGAGTTACAACTTCAAACCAACGAATTAGAATTAATGGAGCAGGAGCTCGTGCTTTTAAACAACGCCGAAGGCATTAAAACGGCGCTTGCTGGTACCAGCCATGCCCTCGCCTACGCCGAAACACCGGTGGTAAGCGTGGTTAAGCAAATGCTTCAACAGCTACAACCCTTTACCAGCGTGCATGAGGGCGTTTCGGATCTGATAAACCGTTTACAAGTTGCCCATATAGAACTTCAAGATATTGCCTCTGAACTTTCGCGTTTAGAAAATACCATTTCTACCAACGAAGAAAGGTTACATACCATTAACGAGCGTATGGCGGCATGTTTTAAACTCTTAAAAAAACATAGCGTTACTACCACACAGGAACTCTTAGATATTTGGGCGTCATTATCCGAAAAATTATTAGCGGTTCAAAATATAGATGATGCGATTGCTGCGCATGCTAAACAGGAAAAAGAAACACTTGCTGCAGCCACTGATATTGCGGCAAAAATTTCTGCGGCACGTAAAACGCAGGCGGCACCTTTACAAAAATCAGTAAACACATTACTGGCACAAGTAGGTATGCCCAATGCAAGTATACAAGTGAGTATTACAAACACAAACCTGAACGCTTTTGGTACCGATCAAATCGAATTTTTATTTGACGCCAATAAAAGTGGCAAATACGAGTCCATTAAAAAAGTAGCGAGTGGTGGTGAATTAAGTAGGCTCATGCTTTGTATTAAATCACTAGTGGCCACATCGGTTAATTTACCTACGCTTATTTTTGATGAAATAGACACAGGTATTTCTGGTGAAGCAGCCAAGCAAGTGGGCATTATTATGCAGGGTTTAGCCACTAGTCGTCAAATTATTTGTATCACACACCAACCACAAATTGCAGGTAAAGCAAACGCACACTTCTTTGTATACAAGCAGGCCAAAGAAAATAGCATTGCAACACATATCAAACGCCTCAGTAAAAATGAGCGCATTAACGCCATTGCTCAAATGCTGAGTGGTGAACAACCTACCCCTGCTGCTATAGCGACTGCCACAGAAATGGTGGAAGAATAAGGGTCATTTAATCTATTTTATTTACTTTTACGATACGTAAACAACAAACTATGGCTTACAACTTATTAAAAGGAAAAAGAGGTATTATCACAGGTGCATTAGACGCCAATTCTATTGCATGG
>CAMAQW010000213.1 GCA_945860335.1 Sediminibacterium ginsengisoli
CATTTCAACCGCATAAGCGCCGCCGTAAAACAGTTCACGGATTTCGTAAAAGAATGGAATCTGCTAATGGACGTAAAGTTTTGGCAAGCCGTCGTAAAAAAGGCCGCAAGAAACTAACTGTTTCTAGCGAGAAAGGTTTAAAATAAACCGAACAGGAATTCTTTAGTGCAGTTGCAGTAAAGACCCTCAAGATTTTACAATATAAGTCCTGCTTTTATAAGCAGGACTTTTTTAATTTAGTGTAGTTCCATTTTAAAAATATGGCCGGTACTTTTTCCTATAACAAATTTGAAAAATTAAAAAGCCGCAAGCAAATTGAACTCTTGTTTGCGCAAGGAAAAAGTATATCCTCTTTTCCAGTCAAGGTATTTTATTTACCTGTTGAACATACACCTGAGCATCCTGTGCAAGTAGGTGTAGGTGTTTCTGCCAGAAATTTTAAAAAAGCAGTAGACCGTAACACCATCAAAAGACGCATGCGTGAAGCCTACCGCTTGCATAAGCTTCCTTTACACGAGCACTTAATAGCAAAGCAAAAAAGTGTAGCCGTATTTATTTTGTGGATCGATAAGCAATTGCCAACTACTGCGGCATTACAAGATTTGATGCCAACTGTAATTGAAAAATTAATCAAACAACTTGGATGAAAATAATTTGGCAAATACTAAGCATCCCATTTATACTACTGATAAAATTTTATCAGTATGTGATTTCGCCAGCGCTAGGACCTAAGTGTAGATTCACACCCACCTGTTCTCATTACGCAGTAGATGCCCTAAAAAAATACGGATTATTTAAAGGTATGTACCTCTCCATAATCCGTATTAGTAAATGTAGGCCGGGTGGAGGTCATGGTTACGACCCCGTTCCGTAAAATTTTATAATTAAGCAGCGCTAAAACGAGCGGCCACTTTATTCCAATCTACCACATTCCAGAAAGCAGCTAAATAATCTGCTCTGCGATTTTGGTATTTTAAATAATAAGCATGTTCCCAAACATCGGCACCTAAAATTGGGGTTCCTTTTACTTCTGCAACGTCCATTAAAGGATTGTCTTGATTTGGGGTAGAAGAAACAACTAGTTTACCATCTACTACTACAAGCCAAGCCCATCCACTTCCAAAACGAGTAAGACCTGCTGCAGCAAATTTTTCTTTGAATGCATCAAATGAACCAAAAGCAGCATCAATCGCTGTTGCTAATGCTCCTGTTGGCGCACCACCAGCATTAGGGGCTAAACTTTCCCAGAAAAAAGTATGGTTCCAGTGTCCACCACCGTTGTTACGAACAGCCGGGCTAATGCTTCCTGCAGCTGCAACTAACTCCTCTATGGTTTTTGATTCGTGCTCGGTACCTGCCACTGCTTTGTTTAAATTGTCTACATAAGCTTGGTGGTGTTTACCATGGTGTATTTGCATGGTAGTGGTATCGATATGTGGTTCTAATGCATCATGTGCAAAAGGTAAAGGTGCAAGTGTAAATGACATAAAATTATATTTAGATAAAATGAATGAAAGCACAAAGCTACACCCTAAATAGAGCCCATCAAAATGCTTAACGTTTGTTTTTGAAAAAGTTTTTCATGAGCCAACTGCATTCGCCTGCTAAAACACCACCCACTATTTCAATTTTTGGTCCAAAAGGTTGTGCTATTTTTTGATACCCATTTTTTTCGTCGGATGCACCATAAACGATCCTGCTTATTTTGCCCCAGTAAAGTGCGCCCGCGCACATCATACAGGGTTCGAGGGTTACATATAAAGTGGCTTCTGGAAGGTATTTAGCACCCATTGCACTATATGCCGAAGTGAGGGCTAGAATTTCGGCGTGCGCTGTAGAATCGTTTAAAAGCTCTACCTGGTTGTGGCCTCTTGCAATAATTTTACCGTTCACGACAACAACGGCACCTACGGGCACTTCATCCGCCTCAAATGCTATGTTAGCTTCTTTTAAAGCTTCCTCCATAAAATATTCGTCGGGCAAATGAATCATGCTGCTAAAGTAAGGTTTTAGAACATAAAAAAAGAGCTGCTTTGTGGGCAACTCTTTTTTTAAAATATCATCAAAGTATTAAAGCTTTTTAACCATAATATTTTTATACCAAACATTGTCACCATGATCTTGAAGTGCAATATGGCCTGAAAAAACTTTACCAAAATCTGGCATCGTTTTAAACTTACTATTGGCAACCATTTTTCTCCAAGCATCGTCACCATATGTTGTAGAAACTACATTCACGCCATTTAAATAAAAATCTAATTTACCCCTGTAGCTTACAATTTCTGCAAGGTTCCATTCGCCAACAGGTTTTACAACACCTTCTGGTCCTGCAATTAAATCATATAAATTACCTGCACGGTGTGTTACAAATTTTCCATCGCCATGCCCATCATTATCGAGTACTTGCATTTCAGGTCCAGTAAACCAAACATGATCAAATTTAGATTTGTCGTCTTGTACCCAAAAAATAATACCGCTATTGCCTTTTGGTGCAATTTTCCATTCGAGTTTCAAATGGAAATCTTCAAGTTCTAATTCATGCACTAAATCACCGCCACCATTGGTTTGCCAATCGGCTTTGTTAGAAGCGTCTAAGTGTAAGATGCCACCTTCCTGTACTTTCCATGCTTTACCAACGGTTTCTTTACCATAAGAATGCCATCCCTTGGTGTTTTTACCATTGAATAAAGAAATCCATTCTGATTTTTCAGAACTGGTTTTTTTAGTGGCATTTGTTGTTGGATCAGGTGTGGTACCTGTAAGTAAACCACCTAATAATATGGAAGTAAAAAATGATGCAATCATATTTTATTTTTTAAGGAGTAGAATATATTTTACCATTTGTTCGGCATCGGCTTCAGATAATGAACTGTGCGGAGTCATTGGGATAGCGCCCCATACACCCTGACCACCTTTAATGATTTTACCAGCTAACATTTTTACATTTTCTTCAGTGTTTTCATATTTTGCTGCAACATCTTTGTAGGCAGGTCCAATATTTTTTTCACTTACTTTATGGCAGGTTAAACAATCCGATTTACCAATTAACTCTAAACCTTTTTGGTAATCGGGGTTGCTGCTTAAATCAACTACTTGTTCAGTTGCTGCGCCAGCTTCTTCTTTTTTTTCTGTTCCACCACCACATGCAACGATGAGAGCAAATAGGGGAAGTGTTAGGTACATCTTTTTCACGGGTACTATTTTTTAATGAGGGTTTAAAGTTATTAATCTATTCCTAAAATGGCACGATTTAATTTTTCGTTGGCACCGGTGCCAGCAAAGTCATCAAAAGCCTTTTCAGTTACCTGAATGATATTTTTTTGAATAAACGGAGCACCTTCTGCAGCGCCCACCTGTGCGTCTTTAATGGCACATTCCCA
>CAMAQW010000214.1 GCA_945860335.1 Sediminibacterium ginsengisoli
TGCCTTGGTAATTTGCTGCGTACTTTGTACACTTTTAATCCTATTTCTAACCTCTTTTAATTGACCTGCCATGGTATTAAATATTACTCGTTTTCGGGGGCAAAAGTAGCAGAAAGACGCTGAAATTCCATAAAGAAGTTTTCAAGAAACAATGAACCGGTGTTTTAGGCCTAAAAACGGTAGGCGAGCCCCATGCCTGAAGGTGTAGGGCCAAGGGTCCAAATGCCAAATTTTTGACCCAATCTTTTGCCGTTTTTGCGGTGGGCTCCAAATTGCAAAAGGTCGTAAGCCAGTAAAAAAGCACCCTGGAGCATTATACTGCCGCCGTAACCCTGTATTTTGGCGTTCTGGTTTTTGATCCCGCTATTACGCATGAGTAGGCCAATGCCAAAGTATCCAACGTCTAAAGCGCTGTTAATGAGCAGTATTTTTTGAATTTTTTGCTGTTCCCGAATCTCCGAAGCCAGGGTATTGGTTTTTAAAAGTTGCTTTTTGATGCCTAAAAAGCCTACAGCTGCAATCCCCACATTAACCGCGTTAAAATAAGCGCTCATTTGATGAAAATAGTGCTCTGGGCCCACGGTGTTGGTGGCTGAAATGCTACCCTGTACCACATTTACAAGGCCCCAGGCACCCAGGGCGGTCATATAATTACGTGTTATGTTAATCCGTTCCATGGCAACGGCCTCCGGCAGAGGCAGTTGAATGCTGTCATTTGAAGCGGTTTGAACCGAATCGGAAGCGTTATTTTGGCTAAAAACGGGTCCGCTAGCCAAAATAAAGGCTAAAAACACACCAATCCCAACTGCCAAAGCTTTGCTAGCTATAATCTTGTTCATAATCAGTTCTTTGTAACCCGTTTACAACCGCTCTAAAATCTTTACCTTTGGCGGCCTTGATATAGAGTGCCAAATTGACGCAAATTTAAATGCCGCACTCTTTTTGAGTAATATATTTTTTCTAAAACAGTTTATTTAACAATATGTTGAAATTTATAACCAAATTATTTGGAAGCAGTAAGAGCGAGAAAGATGTTCAGAAGATACTTCCAATTGTAGAAAAGGCCAATTCTTTTTTTGCGTCTTATGCTAGTTTAACCAACGACGCGTTAAGAGGAAAGACAGCTGAGTTTAAGCAAAGAATTCAAAATCATTTGACAGCTATTGATGCGCAAATAGCAGAGAAAAAACAAACAGCAGATGCTTTAAGTGATACCGAAATTCACAAGCGCGATGCCATCTATAAAGAGGTAGACACTTTAAATAAAGAGCGCGATCAAAAAATTGAAGAAGTACTTGCGGAAATTCAACCAGAAGCTTTTGCGGTTGTAAAAGAAACAGCGCGTAGGTTTTCTACAAACGAAGAACTTGTTGCAACAGCTACTCCACTGGACCGCGAGTTTAGCGTTAAAAAAGATTACATATCTATTAAAGGGGAACAGAGTGTTTTTAAAAATACCTGGACAGCTGCTGGCGGAAAAGTTACATGGAATATGGTGCACTATGACGTGCAGTTAATTGGTGGTAGCGTACTACATGAAGGTAAGATTGCAGAAATGTCTACCGGAGAAGGAAAGACCCTCGTATCAACACTTCCAGCCTATTTAAATGCATTGGCAGGTGAGGGCGTACACATTGTAACAGTGAATGATTACCTCGCAAAACGTGATAGTGAATGGAACGGTACTTTGTTTGAGTGGCTCGGTCTTCGCGTAGATTGTATAGACAAGCATGATCCAAATAGTGAAGCAAGACGCAATGCATACTTAGCAGATATTACTTACGGTACCAACAACGAATTTGGTTTTGATTACCTCCGTGATAACATGGTGCATACGCCACAGGAAATGGTGCAACGTAAACACCATTTTGCCATGGTGGATGAAGTGGATTCTGTATTAATTGATGATGCGCGTACGCCACTTATTATTTCTGGTCCAGTAGGACACAACACCAACGAGCAACAATTTTTTGAATTAAAGCCGCGCATCGAAAAATTAGTAGATGCACAAAAGCGTGCGACCAATCAATTTTTAATTGAAGCCAAAAAGAAAATTGCAGAAGGCAACGATGATCCTAAAGATGGCGGTCTTGCATTATTTAGAGCACATAGAGGACTTCCTAAAAACAACGCCCTCATTAAATATTTAAGTGAGCCAGGTATTCGTGTGAAATTACAAAAGGCCGAAAATTATTACCTCGCAGATCAGTCTCGTGAAATGCCTATTGCCGACGAAGAACTCTATTTCTATATCGACGAAAAAAGTAATTCGGTAGAGCTTACCGATAAAGGGATTCAGCTCATTACCAAAGCTGGCGAAGACCAACAGTTTTTTGTGTTACCTGATATTAGTTTATCACTTTCTACTATAGATAAATCAGCGGTAGCTGCCGAAGAAAAACTGCAACAAAAAGAAGCCATCATTAATGATTATTCTGTTAAGGCCGATCGTATCCATACCGTTCAACAACTACTAAAAGCGTACACATTATTTGATAAAGACATTGAGTATGTGGTGATGGATGGTTCTGTAAAAATTGTAGATGAGCAAACAGGTCGTATACTAGATGGTCGTAGATATTCTGATGGTTTACACCAAGCTATTGAAGCCAAAGAAAATGTAAAAATTGAAGCGGCTACACAAACCTATGCAACCGTTACTTTGCAAAACTATTTTAGAATGTACCACAAACTTTGTGGTATGACGGGTACTGCCGAAACAGAAGCAGCGGAGCTTTGGGATATCTATAAATTAGATGTTGTTTCTGTTCCTACCAATGTAACAGCAATCAGAATTGACGAGCAGGATTTAGTATTTAAAACCAAGCGTGAAAAATTTGGTGCCGTTATTGATGAAATTGTAAAATTAAGAGAAGCGGGTAGACCGGTGCTTGTTGGTACCACAAGCGTTGAGGTGAGTGAGCTACTTGGTCGTATGCTTCGCCAAAAACAAATTCCACACAACGTATTAAACGCCAAGCAGCACGCACGTGAAGCACAAATTGTAACCGAAGCGGGTTTGGCAGGTGCTGTTACCATTGCTACCAACATGGCGGGTAGAGGTACCGATATTAAATTAGGCGAAGGCGTTAAAGAAGCGGGCGGTTTGGCCATTTTGGGTACTGAGCGTCATGAGTCTCGCCGTGTAGACCGTCAGTTAAGAGGTAGAGCAGGACGTCAGGGAGATCCGGGATCTTCTCAATTTTTTGTATCATTAGAGGATGATTTAATGCGCATGTTTGGTAGTGAGCGTATTGCCAAAGTGATGGACTTTGCGGGATATAAAGAAGGGGAAGTTATCCAGCACAGCATGATTACAAAGTCTATTGAACGTGCTCAAAAAAAGGTAGAAGAAAACAACTT
>CAMAQW010000215.1 GCA_945860335.1 Sediminibacterium ginsengisoli
AATACATGAAAAGTAGGATCTAGTGTATCGTTAATTTTTTGAATAAAGCGGTAGCTATTTCCAATTGCAATTGGATCGGCATATACCGGAATAATACTATATCTAATTTCTCCATTAAAAGGAAAGGTATTAATGCGAAGGCTATCTAAATTCACTTTTTGTGGCATGCTCGCAAAAGCGGTATACTTTTTTTGATCCACCATTACTTCTAGGTTATAAGTGCCACCTTCTATTCCTTTTATTTTTTGTGTCCGATAAAGGCCATTGCTTACAAGTTGTAAACTGTCTTTAACACCGAGTTGATCGGTAATGATAACGCGTGCGTTGTTTACCCCAACTACACGGGTTGGATTGCCAACGGGTGTAGACATAGAAAGCTGCACAAAATAAGGACCGGCCTGATCTGTAATGCTACCATCAATAACGAGCACAGGCTCATTGTTATCTAGTACCAAGCTAATTTCTTTGTCACAACCAATAAGTAGGATGGCACAAAACGATATAAGAAAGAATACTTTTTTCATGCCTAAAATTTAAATTGATAGGTTACACTTGGCACCCATTTAAAAAGTGCGGTTCTAATAATTTGTGTTCTGGTAGGATCATTGGGGTCGTCTTTAAAACTAATGCGGTATGCATTTTCTCTACCATACACATTGTACAAACTAAAGTTCCAAGAACCATGCCTTCTTTTGGTTTTGTTTTTCTCGTAGGTAGCACTAAAATCTAAGCGGTGGTAAGACGGCATACGATTGGCGTTTCTAGCAGCATACTGATAGAGTGTTTGCCCTTGCAAATTATATTTTCCAGTAGGATATGTTACTGCGTCTCCGGTATTGTACACAAACACACCAGATATAGACCAGCGCTCGTTTAAATCATAAATTCCTACCACCGATATATCGTGCGTTCTATCTTGTCTAGCATTGTACCATTTGCCTTCATTGATACCATCAATTTTTCTTTCTGTTTTAGAAAGCGTGTACCCAATCCATCCGGTTAAGCGACCTTCTTTTTTCTTTAACAACAACTCAAGGCCATACGCTCTACCTATACCATATAACAAAACACTTTCAACATCCGAAACTGTATTTATTTCGGCACCATCTTTATAGTCTATTTGATTTTGTAAGTGTTTGTAGTAGGCCTCTGCAGTTAATTCAAAATTATTTTTAAATGGTTTTGTTACATAGCCCACACTTAGCTGGTCTGCAATTTCTGGTTTAATATTATAGGAGTTGCCAATCCACTGATCGGAAGGGCTAGACGCAACAGAATTACTTAACAAATGCAGGTGTTGTACATTTCTAGCATAGCCGGCTTTAATACTTTTTTCATCATCGATACGGTAGTTGGTGGTAATTCGGGGTTCTAGATTTGCATATGTTTTTCCAAAACTAGAAGGAGAAAGTTTTATAGACGAACGCACTACTCCATTTTCATACATATTATAGACATCACCACCCATCAAGGAATACATTGATAGGCGCATACCATAGTCAATAGTAAGTTGATTTGTGGCTTTATAATTGTTGGTGAGGTAAAGGGCGTTTTCGAGGCCATTTCTGCCTGATTTTGCAACACTATTGATTACAGTACCACTAAATGTACTAGGCTTAATGTTATGTAAAATGGTATTAAAACCAAAGCGGAGTGTGTTTTGGTTGTTGGCATAAAACGTGTAATCTTGTTTTAGGTTAACGTCTTTAATTTCTGAGTTGATATTAAAATTAGTTTCACCATTTTTAAGCTTGACATTATAATTGTAGTCGCTGTAAATGAAGGAAGTGTTTAAAAATAATTTATTGCTAATAATCTTATTCCACCTAACAGTACCTGTTTTATTACCCCAGTCTATACCAAAGTCTTGACCAAGTCCTAATTCATCTCTTCCAAAATATCCCGAAATATATACTTTGTTTTTTGCGTTGATTTGATAATTTGCTTTTGCATTTAAATCGTAGAAATATAAAATGTTGTCTTTAAATTTTTCCGTCGCTTTTAAAAATACATCCGCGTAGGTTCTTCTTCCAGAAAGAATAAATGAAGATTTGTTTTTTTGAAGCGGGCCCTCAACACTTACTTTACTGCTTATTAAACCAATGCCCCCATTAACGGTATAATCTTGGTTATTACCTTCTTTCATTTTAACATCTAGCACCGATGAAAGCCTTCCGCCGTATTGACTTGAGCTATTGCCCTTAATGATAGTGGCATCCTTAATGGCGTCACTATTAAAAGTGCTAAAAAAACCAAGTAAATGCGTAGCATTATAAACGGGCGCTTCGTCTAGTAAAATTAAATTTTGATCGGCTCCACCACCACGTACAAAAAATCCGCTGTTGCCTTCACCTGCCGATTTTACCCCAGGCAATAATTGTATCGTCTTTAAAAGATCTTTTTCACCAAAAATAACAGGCACTTTGCTGATTGAAGACATATTAATGGTTTCGGTACCCATTTGAGCCTTGGTTAAATTGTCGTTTTTTCGAGACGACTCCACCACTACTTCTTTTAAAACATTTTTTGTTTGTAAATAAAAGTTAATGGATTGGCTGCTATCTAGTTTTATTTTTTGAACCAGCGTTTCGTAACCTACTTGTGACACTATAACGGAGTAATTGCCTTTGGGAAGCGTAAGAGAATAAAACCCGTATTCATTGGAGATAATACCCGCATTGGGTAATTCCTGGATACGCACCACGGCCTTAATTAAGGACTCGCCGGTTTGCTTATCTTTTACACTACCACTTACTACAAAGCTTTGTTGTGCTAACGCTGATGTAAAATGTGCCCCAAGGCTTAGAATGAAAGAAAAGACATATATTTTATAACGCATAGATAGTTGTTAAACAATAGAACATCTAATTGGTTGAATAATCTAACAGATTTAATATTGCTGCGCAAAACTAACTTCACATTCACAAAGTATTGTAAAACAAACTGTTAAAATAGCCAATGCTTTACCAGCCCCTTAATTCTCTAAGCGTAGTGATATGGGCTACATGGTGCTTACCATGCCATGTATATACCGCAAAGAAATCCCATAAACTTATTTCAACGTTATGGGTAGGATGAAAAAACTTTCTTTGCCACTGCTCATCTGTAAAACTATGGAGTAAGTCTACCCATCTTTGGTGGAGGGCACTTAATAATGAAACGGAAACTTGAATAGGTGTATGCAATACATCTGTGGTAAAAGACCAATCGTTTTCACTGTAGTCTTTAATGGTTGGTAGGTCTTCAGTTAATGCTAATTTAAAAACTATAAACGCATTCATGTGGCTATCTGCTATATGATGCACCAGTTGTCGAACGGT
>CAMAQW010000216.1 GCA_945860335.1 Sediminibacterium ginsengisoli
TTAACTTATCTTTGTACCTAAGCACAAAAAATAGCAACCATGCAAAGAGATACCCTTGTTTTTGACATCATCAACCAAGAATTAGCACGCCAACGTAGAGGCATCGAACTCATTGCTTCTGAAAACTTTACAAGTCTTCAAGTAATGCAAGCTTCAGGCAGTGTGATGACCAATAAATATGCCGAAGGGTATCCTGGACGTAGGTATTATGGTGGTTGCGAAATTGTAGATCAAACAGAGCAGTTAGCCATTGATCGTTTAAAGCAAATTTTTAATTTGGAGTACGCCAACGTACAACCACATAGCGGTGCGCAAGCCAACGCAGCACTCATGCTTGCTATTTTACAACCCGGTGATGCTATCTTAGGTTTAGACCTTAGCATGGGTGGTCACTTAACGCATGGATCTGGTGTAAACTTTTCTGGTAAAATTTACAAACCACATTTTTATGGTGTTGTAAAAGAAACAGGCTTAATAGATTATGAAATGCTCGAAGCTCAGGCAAGAGCAGCTAAACCAAAATTGATTATTTGTGGCGCCAGTGCTTACAGTAGAGATTGGGATTACGCGCGCATCAGAAAAGTAGCCGACGAAGTAGGGGCTTTTGTATTAGCTGATATTGCGCATCCAGCTGGTTTAATTGCAAAAGGATTATTAAGTTCTCCATTTGATCATTGTCATTTTGTTACATCTACTACCCACAAAACTTTACGTGGACCTCGTGGTGGTGTTATTATGATGAAAAAAGATGGCGAAAACACGCTTGGCTTAAAAGACATTAAAGGAAATTTAAGACTTTGGTCTAATGTGATTGATATGGCTGTGTTTCCAGGCACACAGGGAGGTCCGCTAGAGCATGTGATTGCTGCTAAAGCCATTGCATTTGGTGAAATTTTAACCGACGAGTTTTTAGTATACCAACATCAGGTTCAAAAAAATGCACAAGCCATGGCTAAAAACTTTACCGACAAGGGATATGAAATTATTAGTGGCGGTACCGACAATCATTTAATGCTTATAGATTTACGCAATAAAAATATCAGCGGTAAAAAAGCCGAGCAAGTATTAGGGCACGCCGACATTACAGCCAATAAAAATATGGTACCTTACGATGACAAGTCGGCATTTGTTACTTCAGGTATTAGATTTGGTGTTGCAGCTGTTACTACAAGAGGTATGGTAGAATCTGATATGGCATTTGTTGTAAATGCGATAGACAAAGCACTTATGAACCCAGATGATGCAGCGCTTTTAGAAAAGTTAAAAGCTGAGGTAAATGAGTTTATGTCTCAATTTGTTTTATATCCAGAACTATGATACAACGCATTCAAACTCTATGGTTACTGTTAGCTAGCATATGTGCATTTGCATCTGTTAAGTTACCGTTTTATTTTGGTAGCCTAGAAGTACCTGGGCCAACTGTAACCATCACACCTTACGATCACTTTATGCTACTCGTATTTGTGATTGCTACGGCATTAATGGGGCTTGTATCTATTTTTTTATTTAGCAATAGAAGTTTACAAATCAAGATGTGTATCGTAGGCCTGGTATTAAGCTTGGCAAATTTGATGCACTACTTTTTGTTCATGAAAAATTTTAAAACAGGTGGACTATCGCTGTATTCGATACTTAGTTTTTTAGTACCTGTGTTTTTTATTCTTGCTATTAGAAGTATTTACAAAGACCAAAAATTACTTAAGAGCCTAGACCGCTTGCGCTAAACAAGGAATCACAAAAGTATTTACAGGTTATTATAAGTGCCTACAAGTATTTTGCGGTATGGGATGCGGCGCATTTTTTAATGCCCATTGGAACACCTTCGTACACAACCGTTCCACCACCATCACCAGCTTCTGGCCCCATGTCTATAAGCCAATCTGCCGATATTATAACATCGGTGTTGTGTTCAATAACAATGAGTGAATGCCCCTGATCTATAAGTGCCGAAAAGGAACTGAGTAGTTTTTTGATGTCATGAAAATGAAGTCCGGTGGTAGGTTCATCAAAAATAAATAGCATTTGACCATGCCCCTTACCCTTGCCTAAAATGCTGGCAAGCTTTACGCGCTGGGCTTCTCCACCACTTAAGGTGTCGCTACTTTGCCCGAGTTTAATATACCCAAGACCTACCGATTGTAGTGGTAATATGGCGTTGTAAATGTTTTTGTCTTCTGCAAAAAAATCGAGTGCCTGATCTACAGATAGTTCAAGCACGTCAAAAATACTTTTGTTGTTGTACTGTACTTCTAACACTTCTTCTTTAAATCTTTTACCGCCACATGCTTCACAAGTGAGGTGTACGTCTGCTAAAAACTGCATCTCTACCACTTGCTCCCCTTCGCCTTTACAGGTATCACAACGTCCGCCATCTACGTTAAAAGAAAAATGTTTTGGCATAAAGCCACGCATTTTAGAAAGCGGCTGTTTGGAATATAAATCTCTAATGCCATCATAGGCCTTAATGTAGGTAACCGGATTACTACGTGACGATTTCCCAATAGGGTTTTGATCTATGAGTTCTATTTGAGAAATAGAATCGATGTCGCCAATTAATTTAGAATGAAGTCCTACTTTATCGGCAGGCTCACCCTTGTATTTTTGAAGTGCCGGGTATAAAATTTGTTTAACAAGCGTTGTTTTTCCACTACCACTCACACCACTAATTACACATAGTGTTTGTAGTGGAAATTTAACGGTGAGGTTTTTTAAATTGTTTTGCCTAGCGCCTTCGACACCAATAAAACGGGTACTCTTTCTTAATGTTTTTGGCGCTTCTATGGCAAGTGCACCTGATAAATATTTACCCGTTAAACTATCCGGATTTTTTATAAGCTCGTTGTAATTACCCGCCGCTACTACTTCACCACCAAGGTGCGAAGCAAATGGACCCATGTCTATAATATGATCTGCTTTGCGCATAATCATTTCATCGTGCTCAACTACTACTACGGTATTTCCTAAATCACGTAACGATTGAAGCACCCCAATTAAACGCTCTGTGTCTCTAGAATGAAGCCCAATAGAAGGCTCATCAAGTATGTATAAAGAGTTGGTTAAATTACTCCCTAAATTTCTGGTTAATTGTATGCGCTGACTTTCGCCACCACTCAACGAGTTAGCAAGCCTATCAAGTGTTAAATAGCCAAGACCTACGTCTAATAAGGTTTGTAGGCGCTGGTGTATTTCAATTAAAATTCTTTTTGCAACCGTACTATCATGCTCCGATAGCATAAGGGTATCAAACCAAACTTTTACATCACGCACCGGCATTTGACATAGTTCGCCAATATGTT
>CAMAQW010000217.1 GCA_945860335.1 Sediminibacterium ginsengisoli
GTTGGATTCCCAGCAAATTAGTTTTGCAAAACTCGTGGCCATTTGTAGTATTACTATTTTACTATTAGCCGTTTGTAGAGGCGTTATGTTATTTTTTATGCGCCAAACCATTATTGTAATGAGTAGGCATATCGAGTACGATCAAAAAAATGAAGTGTATGCAAAGTACCAAGCCTTAGACGCAGGTTTTTACAAAACGCATAATACCGGTGATTTAATGAGTCGTATTACAGAAGATGTAAGTCGTGTGCGTATGTACACGGGGCCAGCCATTATGTATTTGATAAATTTGGTAACCCTTATAGGCCTAGCACTTTATTACATGCTTAAAAAAGATGTAACCCTTACGCTGTATGTGTTAGCGCCGCTTCCAATACTTGCTATTACCATTTATTTTGTAAACAGTATCATCAATAAAAAAAGTGAAAAAATTCAGGGCTTACTGTCAAATTTAACAACCAATGCACAAGAAACCTATGCAGGTATCCGGGTTATTAAATCTTTTGTACAAGAAAAAGCAATGCTTTCTTTTTTTGAAAAAAATAGCGAAGACTACAAAAAAAATGCCATCGATTTAGCCAAAGTAGAATCCATTTATTTTCCATCAATGGCGTTACTCATTGGACTCAGTACCATCGTTACAATTTTTTTAGGCGGCTTGCAAGCTTTGCAGGATCCAAGCCGAGTAGGAGTGATTGTAGAGTTTGTGATTTATATTAATATGCTCACGTTTCCTGTAAGTGCTATTGGTTGGACGGCGAGTATGATTCAGCGCGCAGCGGCTTCACAAAAAAGACTCAATGAGTTTTTAGATATTAAAGAAGCGGTGTCTTCACCAAATAATCCGCTCGAACCTCAGGCGGGTCAAGCCATCGTTTTTGACAATGTAAATTTTGTTTACAATCATACGGGCATTAAAGCATTATCTAATTTTTCACTAACGATTGGGGCCGGAGAAAAAGTGTTGGTACTTGGTAAAACGGGTTCAGGTAAATCTACACTTGCTCAGTTAATGCTTCGTTTTTATGATCCTACATCGGGGCAAATTACCATGGGTGGTATACCACTGCAGCAGTATAATGTACAGGCCCTTCGTAACCACATTAGTTATGTGCAACAAGATGTATTTTTATTTAGTGATACGGTCGCAGATAATATTTCGTTTGGAAGCAAAGAACCGGTTGGTGTAGAAGCGGTAAAAAATGCAGCAGCATTAGCCGCAGTAGACCATGAAATTGAAGGGTTTGATAAAGGATATGATACGCTCATTGGGGAAAGAGGGGTTACGTTAAGTGGGGGTCAAAAACAACGTATTTCTATTGCGCGTGCACTTTTAAAAACCCCCGAATTACTCATTTTAGATGATTGTTTGAGCGCTGTGGATGCTAAAACAGAACATAAAATTTTAAACAATCTAGCAGGCTTTTTAGACCAAAAAACAGCCATAGTTATTACCCACCGCATCTTTTCGGTACTCCAGTTTGATAAAATTGTGGTGCTAGAAGAGGGGCGTATCCTAGAAATGGGCACCCACGCGTCTCTTTTAGAAGCCCAGGGCTATTACGCCGAACTATACCGTTTACAGCGTACCGAAAACGATGATTAAGCCTGTTTATTGGGCGTTTTTCACATCTTATTCATAGTTTATTCTAAAATTTTGCTTGTTCCCAAACAATCTTATATTTGTTAGAGATCATTTATCTAAAAATTTAAAACTTACAACTGTGGCGTACGAGAACAACGATAGGAAAATGGAAAGTGTTTACAGCAAGAGAATTAAAGCTGGAAAAAGAAGAACTTATTTCTTTGATGTAAGAGAAACTAGAGGTAGTGATTATTATTTGACAATTACAGAAAGTAGAAAGCGTGCCGATGATTCTGGCTACGACCGTCACAAAATATTTTTATACAAAGAAGACTTTAACAAATTTGTTAAAGCACTAGGTGAGGCTGTTGATTATGTGAAAACTGATTTAATGCCTGATTTTGATTTTGATGCATTTAACCATGAGTACGAAGAGGGTGAAGGACAAGAAGGTGGATACACACATGCTGCTCCTCAAACTTTTGTAGCTGCTGAAACACCTGCTACACCTACTGCTCCTGCAGTTGAAGAAGCACCTGCAGCTCCTGCACCAGAACCTAAGCCGGATGTAAGTTCAGGCGACAACTTAAGTACCGAAGAGGTAGATAAGTGGTAATTATTTGCAGTATTTTTTTTTTACAAAGTTTTAATCATCCAAATGTCACAACCATTGTGACCTGAATTTCCCATTGGGCCTGTTAAGTACGTAAAGCCAAATTTTTCGTACACACTAACTGCCTTTTTTAATTCGGGCATGGTTTCTAGGTATACCTGTGTGTAATCCATGGTTTTTGCCTTTGCTAAACAAGTGTCAATTAATTTTTTGCCAAGTCCTGTTCCGCGTGCAGTTGGTGTTAAATACATTTTTACAAGTTCACAAGTAGTATCACCAAGTCCTTCGGTAGGAAATATACCAGCGCCACCCAAAACAGTATCACCTTCTAATGCAACAAAATAAAAGCTTTGCGGCTCACTTGTAAACAGTTCATATAAATGATCGGTACTATCGTCAAAGTAAACGGTACCGGGCTTATTGGCTCCAAATTCTTCTAGTGCTGCTCTTATAATTGTAGCAAGTGCTTTGTTATGTTCAGGTGCAATGGGTACAATATTAATGTCCATTTCTAAAAGCCTTGTATGCATTGATAAGACCGTTGGTAGATGCGTCGTGTGAACTAATGGTATCGTTGTTTTCTAATTCAGGTAATACTTTATTAGCAAGTTGTTTTCCAAGTTCTACGCCCCATTGATCAAAACTAAATACGTTCCAAATAACACCTTGTACAAAAATCTTGTGTTCGTAAAGTGCAATTAAAGCGCCCAAATTAAATGGATTGATTTCTTTTAATAAAAATGAGTTGGTTGGTTTATTGCCTTCAAAAACTTTGTACGGTGTTAAACGTTTTACATCTTTTTCATCCATCGACGTTTTCATAAACTCAACCATCACTTCATTTTCAGATTTACCATTTAACAAGGCTTCTGTTTGTGCAAAAAAGTTAGAGAGTAATTTAACGTGATGGTCACCTATGGCATTATGCGAATTAGCAGGGGCTATAAAATCGGCAGGGATTAATAAAGTTCCTTGGTGAATGAGTTGGTAAAAAGCGTGCTGCCCGTTGGTGCCTGGTTCGCCCCAAATAACAGGGCCCGTTGCATAGTT
>CAMAQW010000218.1 GCA_945860335.1 Sediminibacterium ginsengisoli
TATTTATCGCCATGTCCATCATGCGCTACACTTACACCTTTTGTTCCTAGGTTCAAACCGGTTTGAAATGCAAACTTTTTATTCATTGGAACATTCAGTACAGTTCCAATATGAAAACCAGACAATGTTTGTCCATCCGCAGTAATATCTGCATCATTAGATTTTACACTTGCAGCATTGTAACCTGCTTTTACTCCAAAACTAACTTGTGCAAATGTTGCACTAGAAATTAAAATGCTCAATAAAAAAATAATACTCTTTTTCATGGTTTTGTTTTTACTTAATAATGATTGGTAAGTTTAATTGAATATCACTATGACCTACGTTAGGGCCGTCGTTAGGGCCTTTTAAAGCCGTTTTGTGCATGAGTTTAAATAATAAACTGCCGTTGCCTGCACTTGCTGTTTGCCAAGTACTTAAAAATCCAATAGGGTATCCGTTTTTATCCTTGTCTGTTTTTTGAACCGTTACAGATACACCTGAAGGAATAAAATAAAATTCGTGTGAAGTAGCTTGCGTTAAAACAGTGGCACTTACGTCTTTAACAACACCATTTGCAATATTGTAAATTTTCACAGTTACATTATATTGTTTGTTGCTATTGATTTTAATAGTGTCAATTCTGGAAGGAGGATTGCCGCCATCGCCATCCGGATCTTCCATAATAAAGCTTGTAGTAGCGCCGCCCGTTTCTGCAAACACGAGTTCTATTTTATTAATGGCTTCGTGCTCATTTTCGTCATTGGGGTTGCTTACTTCTTTAGAGCAGCTACCCAATAGGATCATGAACGCAGCGCATATGGCACCTAGTTTTATTTGTTTCATAATTTTAATTTAATTCTGAGGTTAATAGATCTACCTGGTTCGTCATTAAAATACCTAAACCTGTTCATGTAGTCTCGGTAGTTTTGGTTGAGTAAATTAACAACCGTTAATCCTACACTGATTTGCCTTTTCCCAACTGCTACATCGCTACTAAAATCTAGGTTTAGAAGGCTGTATGCATTTGGTGGTGGAATATAATCGAGTATACTAACAGGAATTCTAGTTTGTTGCATGATGTGCATGTAGCGTAATTCAATAGCAGCGTTTTGTAAGCTTTTACTGGCAAAAGAATACGTGATATCACCTTCAATTCTATTCGAAGGCATTTGAATGATCCATTCTTTGGTATCGCTATTTTTTGCCCATAAAAGTGCCGTTTTTGCACCTGCCATAAAAGAGCGGTTTAGTGTTTTGTGCACACTAAAATCGATCCCTCTTAAAACAGCGTTGCTCTGAACATACCTGAAAGTTGGATAGGCCCCTCTTAGTGTTAAAGTGGCGGGAACGGATGGTATTAGGTTTATAAAATCAGTAATGAAATTATTATAAACACTAAAATCAAACTGCCAACTACTATCAGATTGATATTTTAACTGCGTAGAAAAGTTTAAGGCTTTTTCACTTCTAAGATTTCCATTACCAATTTCAAAACTTGATGTGCCGTGGTGTAAACCATTTACATAGAGTTCATTTACTTGCGGTGCCCTCCAGGCGTATGCGCCATTAATAAGCCATTTAAAATTTGGCGTTATTTTATAGGTAGCGCCGAGGGTTCCAGAAGCATTACCCCATGAACGGTTGGCTGCTGTAATACTATCTGATTTATTTCGGTAGGTTCTTAAGTGTCTATAATCAAATCTAGCACCTGCGTCAAACATCCAATTGTTTACATTGTAGTTATGAATGCTATACACAGCAATGTTTTTTGTGCGAAAATTTGGAATAAAAAAACGACTACCTGCCCAAATATTTTCTTGCAGCATACCCACTAACCCAATATTGCTACTTATTTTTTTAGTAGGCGCAGTTTCAAAATTAACATCAGCCATGGTGGTTGAAATGTCTAAATCCAATTCTGGTCTATTTGAGAGCATTGCCCGGTCAAATTCTTTTCTTAGATTCTTTTGATAAGATACTAAAAGATTGACTTTATTGTTATTGGGCAAATAAAATTGTGATTTAGATTTTACCGTGTAGTGCTGTACATTTTGTTTTGGCCTTCCAATAGCATAACTAAAAGCATCAATATTTTGGGTAGGTTTACTTGCATTAATGGCGTTTTGTAAATCACTCAAATTACCAACATGCGATCCAATAAAAATGCCCAGGTCTGTATTAAAACTACTTACAAATAACTCGGTGTTGTATTTTTCTTTTCTAAGTCCTACTGCGCCAGAATAATTAATCTCTTGTAATCCTGTGTTTTGTAGCCAGTAGTTTGGTGTTCTTGCATTGCCTCCTTTTTTATACGTAGCCTGCACGCGGTAGCTTAGTTCAGGAAATTTAACCGGTGATGATTCAATCATACCATTCACAACATATTGTCTGTTGTTGGAAAAATAACCGGTATTAAATTCGGCATTTGTTTGGGCTTGTTTTGGTAAGGCTTTTGGTTCAATTAATACGGCGCCTGCTATTGCGTCATTGCCATATTTTAAGGCACCTGCACCTTTTATAACCGTAAATTTTTCGGCGATAAACGGGTCAATTTCAGGTGCATGATCACTGCCCCATTGTTGACTCTCAAGCCTAACACCGTTATTAATGAGCAGTACCCGCTGGCTATGCAGCCCATGTATTACGGGCTTAAAAATGGTGCTACCTGTTTGTAAAACAGTTACGCCATTAGCGCGGCTTAATACTTCACCCAAACTTTGTCCTCTTGTTGCATCCACCACTTTACTACTAAGTACCTCTTTAATTGAATTTACATTGAGGTCTCTTTTGGCATTTACACTTACATTTTCAAGTTCATTAATGGCGTGTGGTAATTTAAAATTCTGAATGATATTTTTTTGGATGGTCAATTTGTATTTGATACTATCACAGCTCATGTGGTTTACCACAATGGTATAACTGCCTTTACACAAATTATAAAAATGGTAATGGCCTTCTATGTCAGTTATAAATTTGATCCCTAACTCTTTAATTTCAACCACTGCTTTTTCAAGTGGAGCGTTGTTGGATGCATCCATAACAACACCCGAAAGCACCAAATCACATTTTTGGGCATTCGCTTGAAACATTGTTAGGCATGTCATTATGCACAATGACACAATACATTTGATACAATTCAAAATAATAAATTGAGTACTTAAAAAGAAAATTTAAAAATTGCTAGTATGAATTAGCAATGAGGTGGACCACGGGAATCTTTAGAAAGAGGAAAGGTATTGTTCCGTGTTTCGTTGTAAAAA
>CAMAQW010000219.1 GCA_945860335.1 Sediminibacterium ginsengisoli
GGTGGGTGAAAAAGAAATCGTTTAAACCATCTTCAATGATATTTTCAATCATGTAATGACCCCTGTTTTCACTTAAAAATATAGCGTAATTTGCTAGGTATCTATTGGCAAGCGGTTGCTTGTATACTTTGTTTAAAATTTCGTCTTTATTGGTGTTAAAGCGCTTGTTAAAACGTGCCATGAGTTCTTCGTCAAATGTTTGGTACAAATAATACTGTACCACTTTTTTTCCGAGGTAAGCACCGCTTCCTTCATCACCTAAAACATAACCAAGTCCAGGGCTATTTTTAGCAATCTTTTTTCCATTGTAATAGCCTGCGTTAGCACCCGTACCTAAAATACAAGCAATCCCTTTTTGCTTGCCGCATAATGCTCTTGCAGCTGCTGTTAAGTCATGGTTGATTTCTATTTTGGCTTTGGTAAATATTTTTTTTAAAACCCTATTAATAACTTTGGCATTGGCCGGATTGGCAAGCCCTGTACCATAAAAAAATATGTTTTTAGGGGTAAAGTTTTTAATTTTTGGCAACAAGTGCATTTGAAGCAGTGCCGTAATTTGATCTGCAGTTAAAAAATACGGACTAAGACCATCCGTAATAATTGTCTTTTTTTTCTTGCCATCTACGAGCAAGCACCATTCACATTTGGTGGCACCACTATCTGCAATTAAGGTTACTCGCATAATTAAGAGTTTAGAAATGATACTACGAAGTACGAAAATATCTGTGACAAAACAACCTTTATCGCTTTAATATTTAATGTTTTAAGGCAATTTTATCTATTTAAGTAGGATATTTGTAAGGACCATTAAATATGATTAAACAATGAGCGAACAAAAAAAGAAAATTAGTATCTGGTTACCCGTTTTAATGTCTGTTGTAATGATTGTGGGTATGACTATTGGGTACCAACTTCGTGACAATACGGCTGGCGGTAAGTTTTTAGGATTATCTGGCCGTAGCTCGGTACAGGAGCTGGTTTCACTCATCAACAATAAATATGTAGATCCGGTTGCCTCAGATAGCATAGATAAGCTCGTTGCAGATGCGCTGCTTTCTCATTTAGATCCTCACTCTGCGTATATTCCTGCTAGTGATTTAGCTGAATTTAACGATGATATTGCAGGAAGTTTTATGGGTATTGGCATTGAGTTCCAAATGATGAACGACACTGTAAATGTGATGAATGTTTTTAAAGACGGCCCTTCCTTTAAGGCTGGTTTGCAGGTTGGCGATCAATTGTTAAAAGCCAACGATTCTATAACGCTGTATGGTAAAAATATTAGTGCCGATTGGGTTCGTTCTAAAATTAGAGGTGAAGAAGGCAGCTCTGTAAAGGTTACAGTGCTTCGTAACAACAAACAACTCAATTTAAATATCACAAGAGGGGTTATCCCCGTGTCACCTATTGATGCGGCTTATATGATTCAGCCTGCTACTGGGTATATAAAAATCGATAAGTTTTCGGAGAGAACCTATGAAACCTTTATGGCGTCTCTCGAAAAATTACAAAAAGCGGGCATGAAATCCTTGGTTCTTGATTTACGTGGTAATGGTGGTGGTCTTTTGCAAGAAGCCGTTGATATTGCCGACGAATTTTTAAGTGACAATAAATTAATTGTGTACACTGAAGGGGCTAACAGTAAGCGTTACGATTTTGTTTGTAAAAGACCAGGATTATTTGAAACGGGTAAACTTACTGTGCTAATCGATGAAACATCAGCTTCTGCTAGTGAAGTACTTGCTGGTGCTTTGCAAGACTGGGATAGGGCAACCATTATAGGAAGACGTTCTTTTGGAAAGGGCCTTGTGCAGCAGCAGTTTGGCTTAACAGGAGGCAGTGCCGTTCGCTTAACAATAGCTAGGTATTTTACACCTCTTGGGAGGAATATTCAAAAAACCTATGCTGTAGGTAAAGAAAAATATGACGAGGAATTAATGAACCGTTATCATAATGGTGTACTTGATAAAGCAGATTCAAGTGTATTAAAGGGTAAAAAATTTAAAACCCCAGCAGGTCGTATTTTATATGGTGGAGGTGGAATCACTCCCGATATTATTGTTCCATTAGCATCTAGTTTGCAAGACACACTAATGATGCAATTGTATTTTTCCAATACCTTATCAAATTTTGTGTACGCGTTGTACAAAAATAACCGTGTATATTTTAATGGTTTTAAAACGCCCGAAGAGCTAGCTAAAGATTTTGTGCCAGGTGCAGCTGAGTGGAATGCATTTGTTGCTGCTGCTGCAAAAGATAATATTGTAGCTAGTAAAGTATCTGCTGCGGGTAAAGACTATTTGTTGCAATCAATTAAAATATTAATGGCACGTCAAATTTGGAGAACCGAAGGGTATTACCAATTACAAAATGCCACAGATTCTACCGTGGCAAAGGCATTACAGCAATTAAAATAGTATACATGAAAAAAATATTTATAACCCTTGCCACTTTTTGTATGCTACAACAAATGAAAGCACAAGACACAAAAATAATTGCCCACAGAGGTGCTTGGAAAGAATTTGATCTACCAGAAAATTCGATTGCGGCATTACAAAAAGCGATAGAAATTAAATCTTACGGTAGTGAATTTGATGTACGACGAACGCTAGATGGGAAGCTAGTGGTGAATCACGACCCTACACATTTTGGGGATACCATTGAGTTAAAAACTTATGCGGAACTCAATGTAAAAAAGCTAAGTAATGGGGAAGACCTTCCTTTACTTGAAGATTATTTTAAAACAGGAACTGCTTCTAAACACAACACACTTTTAATATGTGAGATTAAGGCAGCACTTTTAAGTAATACCACTAGCCAACTTACTACCACTGAAACAATTGCGCTTGCTAAAAAACTAGGCATCGAAGAACGCATTATTTATATCAGTTTTGATTTTGAAGTGCTCCAAACCATAAGAGTTAACAGGCCAAACGCTATTGTTTTATACCTCGAAAACAACAAGTCTTTGGACGAAATTAAAGCAGCTAAATTTAATGGCATCAATTTTAATTATGCCCATTTTATAGTAAATCCTTCTATTGCGCTAAATGCTAAAAAGCAAAATATGATGCTAGGGAGTTGGACTGTAAACAAGGATGAAGATTTTGATAAGCTTGTTGCGCAAGGTGTTGAGTTTATTACAACCAATTTTCCGGATCGATATTTGACCATAAAAAAAGCCCCCCGATAATTCGGAGGGCTTTTTAAATATTCTAACCAGAATACTAGAAGTTAGAA
>CAMAQW010000220.1 GCA_945860335.1 Sediminibacterium ginsengisoli
CGTACCGCTGGTTGCAGATATGAGTAGTGACATTTTTTATGCGCCTCGTAATTTTAATCAGTTTTCGCTGATATATGCGGGAGCTCAAAAAAATATGGGTGCAGCTGGTGTAAATATGGTGGTTGTAAAAAAGGAAATGCTAGGAAAAATTGCTAGAAAAATTCCTACCATCATGGATTATCAAAAACATATTGCAGCTGGTTCATTAATGAATACGCCACCCGTTTTTGCTATCTATGTAAGTCTGTTAACACTTCGTTGGATTATTGAAGAGGGCGGCCTCGCTGAAATGCAATTACGCAATACAGCAAAATCTAATTTATTATACCAGACTATTGATTCACTACCTGTTTTTGAAGCACGTGTTGCTAAAGAAGATAGAAGTTTGATGAACGCCGTTTTCTTTTTAAAAGATCAAAGTTTAGAAGAATCTTTTCTAAGTCTTTGCAAAAAAGAAGGTATGGTAGGTGTTAAAGGGTATAGAACCGTAGGGGGTGTACGTGTTAGTATGTACAACGCCATGCCGCTATCTAGCGTTCAAACTTTTTGTGACCTCATGAAACACTTTGCATCTACTCATGGCTAAAGCATTTTATAAAATTTTATTATTGATTGTTTTGGCTGCCTCGTTTAACGCTAGGGCTACTGCGCAACAAACTGTTGTTACTGGGGTTGTCACATATTTAAATAGTGGCGCGCCTATTCCTTTTGCAACCATTGTTTTTAAAGGGGGTAGAGGAACCGTAACAGATAGTACAGGAAAATATAAATTAGCAGGTACCAACCAAATCAACAGCATTAAAATTTCTTATGTTGGCTACAAAACAGTTACTAAAAATATCCAAGTAGGTAAATCGCAGGTCATTAATATTATTATGGAAGTAGATCCTTTGCTTTCCAATAATGTAACGGTTTCCACCAACAAGCGTGCGCCCTATAAGAATAAAAACAATCCTGCCGTTGACCTTATTAAAAGAGTGATTGCGAATAAGCCGCTTAATAGGCCGGATAGTTATGATTATATCCAGTATGACGAATATGATAAAGTAGAATTATCGCTTAGTAAAATTCCTGAAAAAATTACCAATAGTAAACTACTTAAAAAATATCAGTTTTTACTAGATAATAAAGACACCCAAAAAGTAGTTGGCAAAACACTTATTCCTATTTATTTGGAAGAACGTTTGTCGAATCATTATTTTAGAAAATCACCAGAAAAAACAAAAGACATTGTACTTGCGCAAAAGCGCGTAAATTTTGGAGACTATGTAGACAATGATGGGGTAAGTACTTATTTGAATAGACTTATCATGGATATTAATATTTATGAAAATAATATTCCATTATTTACCCACGAATTTTTAAGTCCCATTGCAGATGTGGCGCCTACATTTTACATGTATTATATTAGGGACACTATCACGGATGCGAATGGACAAAAATTAGTCAAGCTTTATTTTACGCCGCGTAATACCAACGATTTATTGTTTAGAGGTACCATGTATATTACACTTGATGGTAATTATGGTGTTCAAAAAATGACCATGTTCATTAGTAAAAATGCCAATGTAAATTTTGTAAGGGAGTTAAATATTGATTTGGATTTTGAACAAGGTACAGATAGTAGATATCACTTAATTAAGAGTGCTGCATTTACAGAAGCGGCACTAACAAAAAACAGTAAAGGTGGTGTATTTGGTGGACGAACTGTTTCCTATAAAAATTATACCATCAATAAGGCACTTCCAGATTCGGTTTATACGGGTCCTTCACTTGTTGTTAAAGCGGATGCAGCAACCTACAGTGAATCATTTTGGAATACCAATAGACATGACACATTAACAAAAGCAGAATCAAAAGTGTACAGTAATATTGATAGCCTAGAAAAAATGCCTTCTTTTCGAAGAACGATGGCTGTTGCAACACTATTAGTTGCAGGCTATACAGCTTTAGGTCCGGTAGATATGGGACCTGCTGCTACTTTTTATAGTTTTAATCCAGTGGAAGGATTTAGACTCAGACTCGGTGGTCGTACAACGCCTAAATTAAGCAAGCGCATTTATTTTGAAGGGTATGGGGCTTATGGTTTTAAAGATGAAAGATGGAAATATTATGGTGGGGTTACCTACTCTTTAAACAATCAATCGATCTATGCTTTTCCGATGCATTTTGTGCGCGCTAGTTACCAAAAGGAAACAAAAATACCAGGTCAAGATTTAGAATTTGTATCGGAGGATAACATTTTACTTTCATTAAAAAGAGGACTCAATGACAAGTGGACCTACAATAAATATTTTAGAATCGACTACGTACATGAATTACCTAGTAGGTTATCATACACCATTGGATTTAGAAACTGGAAGCATGAAGCAGCGGGTGGTTTAATTTATCAAACGGTAAAAAATGGTCAAACAGTAGCAGTTCCAGAGGTTAACACATCAGAAATTACGGGACAAATTAGATGGGCTCCAAAAGAGCAATTTTTTCAAGGAAAAGTATACCGTGTGTCGATGGTCAATAAATACCCCATACTAACCCTCAACTTTACCGCTGGTTTAAAGGGAGTGATGGGAAGTAATTATAAGTATCAAAAAGTTAGTTTCACTTTTGACAAACGTTTTTACTTGTCTCAACTTGGATTTACAGATATCAATTTTGAAGCAGGGCAGATGTTTGGAAAAATTCCATATCCCTTGTTAAGTATTCCTAGAGCAAACCAAACATACGCCTACCAACTTAACTCCTACAACCTTATGAATTTTCAGGAATTTGTAAGTGATAGGTATGCCTCTTTATTTGTTGAACATTATTTTAATGGCTTGGTATTTAATCGTATTCCGTTATTCAAAAAACTAAAACTGCGTGAGCAATTAGCAGCAAGGGTTATATACGGTAGTCTAAGAGATGAAAATGATCCATCCAAAAATCCGGACTTGATTGCTTTTCAAAATTACAATGGCGCTGTTACTAGTTTTAGCCTTAATCAAGGACCTTATTTTGAAGGAAGTGTAGGTGTTGGTAATATATTTAAGTTTTTACGTGTAGACCTTGTTAAAAGGTTTACGTATACCAATAACCCATATATTACTAAGCTTGGTATTCGTACAAGATTTAGATTTGATTTTTAAAATGTGGGGAAGATGTATCAAAAACTAATATCATTTCTAGTAGCAGTATTTTTGCTATATGCCAATCAAATCCATGCAGAGATTGC
>CAMAQW010000221.1 GCA_945860335.1 Sediminibacterium ginsengisoli
CCATCCATGATCGCCCCATAATACCACAATGGTATTTTTTGACAGTTCAAGAGAATCTAAAGCATCTAGTAATTTACCCACTAGTGCATCGGTGTAGGAAATGGCTGCATAATAGCCGTGTATGAGTTCTTTTTGCTTTTCAGTAGATACCGTTAATCCAAAATCTTTCTGAGGGGTCGCCGCAATATCAGCTGGCATATCGGTATAGGCCCTTAGCTCACCAGCTGTGTGGTAAGAAACGTCCACCGAATTTGTTATTTTATCCTGAAATGGCGCAACAGTAATATCTTCTCTTTTGTATAAATCCCAATATTTTTTAGGTGCCACAAAAGGCAGGTGCGGTTTTGCAATTCCTACTGCAAAGAAAAATGGTTGACTCGATTTACTTAGCTGCGCTAAAATATCTTTTGCTTGTAAAATATTAGCGCCATCTGTATAGGCGTTGTCAGGCACATCTATTCCTTCGGTTGCAGGCTTAACTTTAATACCCGCTTCTTCATTGGCCTCCGCTTTTGTCTTTCCAGATGCAAGTGCATCTTTGATTACTTTTTCTACGGCTAATTTTGTTTCAGGATCTTGGTAACGACCTTCTGCGGGCTCACCCATGCCAGGCACATAATATTTTTTGTCAGTTTTATAATACGGCGCACTCCATGATTGCTTATCCAAATTTGCATCAACGTTACGCGGATCAAAAACCTTTCCTATTCCTTGTGTCGAATATCCCTGCGTAATTAAATATTGAGGCATGGTAACGATATCTGGGCTTACGGCACGAATCTGCGTTTTTAAATCCCAAATTTTGGTGTAGTCTGGGCGCATACCCGTAATAATACTTGCACGGGTAGGTCCACAAACTGCTTGCTGACAATAATTATTCAAAAAAGTAGTGCCTCTACTTGCTAACCTATCTAAATTGGGGGTTTTAATAAAAGTGTTGCCATAAGCACCAATAATTGGCTTTAAATCATCTACAGCTATAAATAAAATGTTTGGCTTATTCGCAGATTGAGCCATCCCAACGCCCTGCAAAAACACTGTCAAAACACCAACAACTAAAAGTTTTTTCATTTGATAGATATTGAATGGATCAATTTATTTTTTTACTTGTGACGCAAAAAATGAAAGCATTTTTTGATGCATATCTTGTGCAGCTTTTGCGTAAGATGGAGCAGAAAAAATATTCTCTTTTTCTAGCGGATCTTTTGAGTAGTCATACATTTCCTGTGCGTATATTTTTTTATCATTAAATACATCAGCAGTTGTAAAATCATTTACCCAAATAGTATAACGGTATTTTTCTGTACGCATACTATAACCCATTATTTTGTTGGATTCGGTACCAAATTTTTTCATGTCTTCTTTACTCAACTTTCGAGGATATTGGCTCACCGAAAAATCTTTAACCGAAGCCTTATTATTTTGCATCACTGGCTTTAAGCTTTTGCCTTGAAGATGTGTTGGGACACCTACATTAGCCAAATCGCAAATGGTAGGAAAAATATCTACGTGTTCACTTAATGAAACAGATTTACCAGCCTTTAAGCCTGGCGCAGCAATGATAAGTGGAGCTCTTGTAGCATTTTCTAAATTGGTATGCTTTTCCCATAAATCATGGTCTCCTAAATGCCAGCCATGATCGCCCCACAATACAATAATGGTATTGTTTAAAGTACCCAATGAATCTAAAGTGTTTAAAAGAATTCCAATTTGCGCATCGGTATAAGATACCGCCGCCATATAACCATGAATGAGTTCTTTTTGCTTTTCTTCTTTCAAGTAAACATGATTACCTGGCTGGTTAAAAGTTGCAAAAGCAGGGATATCTATGTAATTTCTTAGCTCTCCAGATTTATGATATGCAATTTCTGGCGCATTGTTTGCATGCTCTCTAAATGTGGCAAGTTGCATATCTTCTCTATTGTATAAATCCCAATATTTTTTTGGAGCCACAAACGGCAAATGGGGCTTATGAAAACCAACCGCCATAAAATAAGGCTTGGTATCTTTTGCCATTTTAATCAATTGTTCTTTTACCTGAAGTGCCAAAACACCATCTTCATAAGCGTTGTCTGGCACATCAATACACTCTGAACTTGGCCCTTTGATGGTTGTTGGTTCTTCGTCATCATTGTCTTTGGCTACTCTCTCTTTTTTAACGGCAAACAATGCTTTGTTTTCTGGCTTTTGATACTGTCTATTAGCAGGAGCTCCCAGCCCGTTTGCATAATCAGATGGTTTTTGCTCCAGGTAAGGCAGGTTCCAAGAAACGGGATCAATTTTTTTAATGGCACTACTTGGATGGTAAATTTTACCGCCACCAATAGTGTTGTAACCTTGTGAAATTAGATATTGTGGAAGTGTTACAATATCTGGATTCATATCCCGCATTTGGGTTTTTAAATCCCAAATTTTAGTATAGTCAGGACGCATACCAGTCATAATACTTGCACGCGTAGGTCCACAAACGGCTTGCTGACAATAATTACTTGCAAAAACAGTACTCATTTTTGCAAGTCTATCAATGTTTGGTGTTTTTACCATTTTATTACCATAGGCGCCAAGCTCAGGCCTTAAATCATCAACGGCAATAAATAATATGTTTGGCTTTTTTACTTGCGCATTTGAAATAAATGTAAATAGCAAGAGGTGCAAAACAAATAGAGGGGCATGCTTTTTCATGTATATTTATTTAGTATTTTTTCTAATTAATTGTAAATCCATATCAGTGGATTTCTGATGGGTGTGTTTCTAATTATTTCTTCATTTGTTGGAAAATGCTCTAACTTTTTCCATGTATCAAACCAACCCGCATTCTTTGTTGCTTTTGAACCAAACAACAAAGAAACAGGTGCCACTGGCCATTCATCAAAGTACATCACATCTTTTGCATAAGGCCAACTTGCTTTATTTACAATAAAAGGAAACATAAATTCAATACCCTTTCTAATACTCACATTTCCAGTTCCTATAAAATCAAATAAATTTTCTTTTTTGGTTGATAACACTGAAGCCAGCGTTACCATGGCATCTAAATTGAATAAAGAATATCCATAAGGCTTTGTTCTTTTTATTTCTAATGGAAAACTTCCATTAGGGGCCATCTGACTTGGTAATAAAACTGTTTTGAATCTATTATTACAATAACTTAATAGACTAGTATCTCC
>CAMAQW010000222.1 GCA_945860335.1 Sediminibacterium ginsengisoli
CAACAGCAGCTACTGATATTGAATTGGACAAAAAAGTAAATGCACTTGTTGATGATTTTGAAGTGTTTATGAACGATGATTTTAGCACCCCTAAAGTGCTGGCTAACATGTTTGAGCTCGTTCCCATAATTAATGGTATCAAGGATAAACACACGCCAATCTCCGCTCTATCTAATAGCACTGTTTTGCATTTGCAGCAGTCATTAAAAACATACCTAGAAGATATTTTTGGACTCGTGGCACCCTCTGCAGCAAATACTGCTGTTTTAGATGGTGTATTACAACTCCTCATCGAAGTTAGAAGTCAGGCCAAGGCAAGTAAAGATTTTGTCACTTCCGATAAAATCAGAAACCAGCTCATGGCGCTAGGTATTCAATTAAAAGACGAGAAAGACGGTAGCGTTAGTTATTCTGTTTCAAACTAATGGTTGCAATCGTCGGCGTGCGCGTGGTTATGTACCCGGCACAATTTAAAGTTTAAATAATGCGCTATTACTACAAGTGACACTGCAGGGAGCAGTAGCATGAGGCTATGTGAATGTAGCATTGATTTTATAAAAAGTAAGCTGATACCCGCTGCAAATAAGACCATCGGATAATAACTATGGTGGTGTTTTTTACGCCCATGGTATAAGGAGTAAACGCCAACTACAAATGCCAGGGCAATCATTAGAAACTCAAAGCCTTGATTTTCAATGATATTAATACCAAAAAGGGGTAAACTGCTCAAAATAAGTGGCAGCAGAGCACAGTGTATAGCGCAAGCTACCGATGCGGCAATACCAAAAGCGTCCCAATTAATCTTGAATTTCACGGATATAAAGGTACACTATTGCAACTATGTTGCAAAATGTTAAAATACCCTTGTGGAGCACCAATAACCGTAACTTTGAAGCCAATTCGAATCGTATGAGCAAGAAACTGGCCATTTACCTAGTGTTTTTCACCCTTTTGTTAGCAGGATTCTATTACTTCTTGTTTCGTGGAACCGATAATTGGAAACCCAAACTAACCACCCTTGGTTATGTGAAGCCTTTTATGTTTACCACACAAAATGGTAAATCATTTACCAATCAAGACATGAGGGGTAAGGTAACAGTTGTGCAATATTTTTTTACAACCTGTAGAGGCATCTGTCCACGTATGCACGAAAGTATGCGCACTATTTATGAAGCCAATAAATCCAATCCCGATTTTTTAATTGTGGCGCACACCTGTAATCCAGAAACCGATTCGGTGGCACGTCTTAAAAAATATGCCGACTCTTTACAAATTGACACTAAAAAATGGGTGTTGTTAACGGGCCGAAAGGATAGTTTATACCAAATGGCAAGAAGCTCTTATTTACTGGATGATCCAAAAAACAATGTAGAAAAAATTGAAGATCAATTTATTCATACCCAGTTTTTTGCACTCGTAGATCGTAATGGAAAACTGCGTGGACAAGTGTATGATGCACTCAAGCAAACAGATTTACAACAACTTCAAATAGATATTAAAAAGCTACTCGCAGAAAGTGTTTCGGGCACATTTGTAAATGGCGTTTTTACCAACAACCCCCAATAAGTAATAGGTGGAACAAAAAATAATTGATCTATTAAAGCGGAGTGGCCTCAGTATTACCGATAGTAGAAAAAAAATACTCGATAGTTTTTTTCAAAAAAATTCGGCACTAGCGCATGCTGATATTGAAGACTATGTGGGCACAGATTTTGACCGCGTTACCATTTACAGAACCCTCCAAACCTTTGTAGACAAAGGGATTATTCATACCATCCCTACGCCAGACAATGCGGTTGTATATGCACTTTGCAAAGACAGTTGTAGTGCTGGCCATCACCACGATAACCATGTTCATTTTATTTGTGACAACTGTAATAAAACATTTTGTTTAGAACATATAGTGGTGCCTGCTGTAAAAATGCCCACTGGATTTAATGCCACACAAATTGATATGGTGGTAAGTGGCGTTTGTAATTTTTGTAACAATGTATCTTAAATTTTATTTATGATTTTTATAACTGGTGCAAGTGGTTTACTAGGTGCTTCATTGATTGAAACTTTAGTTAACAGTCATGATGGCGCAACTGATTTACAAATACGTGCACTGTACCGTAAGCAAATACCAGCTGTAAAATTTGCAGATAAAATAGAGTGGATCGAAGGCGATATTTTAGATGTTCTGGTATTAGAAGAAGCGCTCAAGGGTGTTACTGAAGTTTACCACTGTGCAGCTATTGTATCTTTTGATCCAAAACAAAAACAGCGCATGCACGCGACCAATATCGATGGCACTGCAAATATTGTAAATGCATGTATTGATGCTAACATCAAAAAATTATTGTTTGTAAGTTCGGTGGCCGCACTTGGTAGAATTAGAGAAGATGGTCCGATCAATGAAACGATGAACTGGTCCGAAGAAACAAGTAATAGCGAATACGGAAAAACAAAATATTTAGCAGAAATGGAAGTGTGGCGTGGAATTGGGGAAGGACTTGACGCCGTTATTGTAAACCCGGTCATTATACTCGGTAGTGGCGACTGGAATGGAGGGTCTTCGGGTATTTTTAAATCGGCGTATAACCGCTTTCCGTGGTACACAAACGGGGCAAGTGGCTTTGTGGATGTAAAAGATGTAACAACTGCCATGACAGCCCTTATGAAAAGTGATATTAGCGCGCAGCGCTTTATTATTAGCGGCCACAATACCCCTTACCGAACCATCTTTAATTTGATAGCCGACGCTTTTAAAGTGCCACGCCCGCATAAAAGGGTAACGCCACTACTGGCATCCATTGTTTGGAGACTTGAAGCGGTAAAGGCCCTTTTTACGGGTAGTTCTCCTTTATTAACCAAGGAAACAACCTTAACCGCACAGGCTGTTGTCAATTTTGATAATACGAAACTCCTTAAAGCCTTACCACATTTTTCATATACCCCGCTTGAAAATACGATTACAAGAGTAGTGGATGAATTGAAGGAAAAATATAACCTGCAGTGATAACGGAACTAGCTTAGTCCATTACTTTTTTCCAGAGTTCAGGGATTCTCTTAATCCATACAAGTTCGCGTCTTTTAGCAGAAGCTTCGGTAGCAGGAAAGCCCATATAGGTTTTGCCCCCTTCTAAATTGTTGGTAACACCAGCTTGTCCTAGCACTACAG
>CAMAQW010000223.1 GCA_945860335.1 Sediminibacterium ginsengisoli
AGCACAATTGGAAAATTAATTTTCTTACAAAGCTGCTGTAGTTTTAGAAGCGGTAGTTTTTTGGTGGCATATGAAGCGCCTATTACAATAGCTACATAACCGGCGCTATGCGCCGTAGGTAAATCCTCTGCTTTAATATGATCTTCTGGGGCAATAAAATAATCGAGTCCCTTGCCATCATTTTGCACACCTAGTGGCGCTAAAGTGTCTATGCAACGCTCTACAATATGACGGTGCGGGATTTTATTTTTGATGCCAAGCTTCGTAAGTAAGAACTTATGAAAGCTTAATTTTTGATAGGTTAATGCTGGCACTTTAAGCGCCGTTTTAATGCGCCAGGTTCTAAAGTTTTTATGAAGGTCAATGATGTAATCAAATTGTTGCGCTTTTAACGCTGCAATTGTTTCATTTAAATCATCCTTAAAATAATGAAATGTATGTATGTATGGATTATGAAACGTAACCGCTTTAAAACTTTCTTTGGTTAAAAAATGAATTTCGGCATCCGACACTTGCTGTTTTAAACAACGAATAGCTGCCGTTGTTAAAACAATATCACCAATAGAAGAAAAGCGGATTACTAAAAATTTCATTGGGGGATATATTGATTAGTCCAGTTCCATATAATCTAAATCTTTATGGAATGTTTCTTCGGTAAAGGCATAGGCAGTAAAAGCTACGCACATAACAATGATACCCGTAATAATACCACTATATACAATGGACCACTGCCAAGATTTTTGAAACAAATCTAAAAAGAGCATATTAATTAAAGGAAGCGCGCCCCTTACCATATTAGGAATGGTGGTAGCAGCCGTTGCGCGTAAATTGGTGCCAAACTGCTCAGCACCCATCGTTACAAATATGGCCCAAAAACCGGTACTAAAACCAAGCCATAAAGCAATAGCATACATGGTGGTATCAGAATTGTTATACCCACTAAAATAAAAGATCAAACCAACAAGCGTAAAGCCATAAAATAATAGGAGCGCTTTTTTACGACTCTTAAAATACTGGCTTACCAGTCCAATTAAAATATCACCAACGGCAATCCCTACATAACCAAACATAATAGCTCTTCCAGAATCGATAGTAGTACTATTAAACATGGCTTTTCCAAAACGGTCACTTTGATTGAGTAATATCCCAATCACATACCATGTAGGTAAGCCAATTAAAATGGCTACAAAATATTTTTTAAAGCGCTTGCCATTATTAATGAGCATGAAAAAATTTCCTTTTACTACTTCCGAAGCTTTTGCTGTAGCAAACATGCCTGACTCTGCCACTTTAACACGAAGTAGCAATAAACAAATACCCAGCACACCTCCTATTTTGTAACACAAACGCCAATCCTGTGTGTACTGATACGTAAAATAAGCAGCCACGGCACCAAAGAGTCCGATGCCCGCTACCAGTGAGGTTCCTACACCTCTTTTATTTTTAGGAAGAAGTTCACTTACGAGTGTGATGCCAGCGCCAAGCTCACCTGCTAGCCCAAGGCCTCCAATAAAACGGGCCCATGCATACTGGTCTACACTTGTTACAAACCCTGTTGCAAAATTTGCAGTAGAATATAAAATGATAGAACCAAAAAGTACACTTAATCTTCCTTTTTTATCGGCGAGTACTCCCCAAATAATGCCGCCTAATAAAAGGCCCGTCATTTGCCAGTTAATAACACGCGTGCTGTCTACTAATAGTGTTGCTTCCGTAGAACCAACACCGAGCATACTTGTTTTCTTTACAATTGTAAATAGCAGAAGGTCGTAGATGTCAACAAAGTAACCTAATGCTGCTACAACAACAGGCAATGAAAATATTGATATTTTTTTATCCGTTGCATTCATAATTATGCCTTCTTTGATTTTCCAAAAAAGAGTTTAATAATAACTGGCGCTGTTGTAAAAAACACAATGCCCAGCACAATAACTTCTAGATGATTTTTTAAATCAAAGCCAAATTCACTTAAAATCCATTTTTGCAAAAAGTGGCCGGCAAACAACATACTAAATACCCATGCAATAGATCCAATGATATTAAAGCTTACAAACTTTTTTTGATCCATACCCACAATACCTGCAACAATGGGCGCAAAGGTTCTTACAATTGGAATAAACCTGGCTACAATAATGGCGCCACCTCCATGTTTATTGTAAAACTCTTGGGCTTGAATTAAATATTTTCTTTTAAATAATAAATTTTCTTTCCAACTAAACATGGCAGGACCTACTTTTTTACCAAACCAATATCCCGTTGCATTACCTGCAATACCTGCTGCAGCAATAAGGCCCATGAGTAAAAATAAATCACTAAACTCATTACCTGTCGACCAAAGTTCGGCAGCTAGGTTGGTACTATAAATACCTGCCACAAAAAGCAAACTATCGCCCGGTAAAAAAAAGCCGGCAAAGAGCCCGGTTTCTGCAAATACAACGAGCAGTATGAGCCACAAGCCACCATGTTCAATATAAAATTGAGGTTGTAATAATTGACTCCAATGAAAAGCATCTAATAAGAACATGACAACAATTTTATCTTTTGTTAAGCAGCTACCTCGGTAGGATTTTCTAAAGAACCCTCCCACTTACTTACGGCACTTGTAGCAAGTGCATTACCTAGCACATTGGTAGCGGTTCTAAACATGTCACAAAAATGATCGATAGGTAAAATAAGCGCAATGCCTTCGGGCGGAATATTAAACATCGCACAAGTAGCTGTTACTACTACAAGTGATGCGCGCGGAACACCCGCAATGCCTTTACTCGTTAGCATGAGTACAATAAGCATCGTAAGCTGTGTGCCAATGTCTATATGAATGCCGTAAGCCTGTGCAATTGCAAGGCTAGCAAATGTCATATACATCATACTTCCATCTAAATTAAAAGAATAACCCAGTGGTAATATGAAAGAAACGATTTTGTCTTTACAACCAAACTTTTCTAGTTCTTCCGTTAATTTAGGAAATACCGCTTCACTACTAGTGGTACTAAATGCAATAATAAGTGGCGGGAAAATAGCTTTTAAAAGCCCTGGCAAGCGCTTTCCTAAAATTAAAAAACCAACCAATAAAAGTACCGCCCATAAAGTAGCGATACCCATAATAAAATATAAAAGGTATTTGCCATAAAAAACAAATACATCAAGTCC
>CAMAQW010000224.1 GCA_945860335.1 Sediminibacterium ginsengisoli
CAGATGCTAGTTTCATAATCATCATGGTGCATTAATAATACCGCGTTATCGGTATGCATTAAAGGCTCTAGCAAAGCAATTTGCTCACCTTCATTTTCTACTACTAAATAAAAATTTCCGATGGTTAAATCATTAAAGTTTGCCATAATTAATTTTTTTTAAAACTAGTTATGCATTATTACTATAGTGTGAACAGAATATATTTTTATTGTTAATTCTTGTTACTTTCTCATTTCATACACAAAATTGAGACGATCAGGTTCGTTGTAATAGGCCACCATTTCTTCGCTTACTTTTTTTGCACCTAATTTTTCTATGGCTATTTGCGATCTTATATTTTGTGCACCAATATGAAAAATAACTTTTTCAATAAAAATGAAAGCGTAGTTTAACATAAGCGTTTTTACTTGTTTATTGATGCCCTTTCCCCAGCAGTCTCTAGTAAAAAAAGTGTAGCCAATTTTTAATTCATTATCGAGTGGTTTATAGTCGTAAAACCTAGATGAACCTATCGCCATACCAGTGTCTACGTCTCTTATAATAAATGCGCCACCCGACTCTAAAGCACCCTCAAAAAAAGACTCAAACACTTCTTTTTGATATCTATTTGGGTTCGGGTGCTGTTCCCAAATAAGAGGATCTGATGCGGCCGCATAGAGTTCATTGAAGTGCATGGGCTGCAGCGGCTCAAGCCGTATCAAATGATTGCTTAAATGGTTTGGTTGCAAATTCATATAGCTAAAATTACCAATTAATTGAGCATAAATTGGGTTCCAAGACTTGCAAAACGAAAGCCTAGTTTTTCGATTGAAATTCGTTGAGGGCTAAGTTTATCATGCGCAGGATTGGTATGGTTTAAATGAATAAAGTAAATTTTTTGCTTGACGGATAGTGGCTGATTTTTAAAAATCGATACGCTTTCACTTACAAATGGGTGCGGCACATCTTTTATGGGTCTATTTATTTCACCATCTTCAAAAAACGTTCCATCAATAAAGGCATAGTCAACAGCGTTTACTTCTGCAATAATATCTTTTTCCCAAAGTTTCCATTTGTCTATGTCAGGTATATAGAGCGCTGATTTTTTTGTACCTATAATTTTAAATCCAACAGTTTCAGAATATTCATCTCTGTGCGGAACAACAATCGGCATCACAACGAGCCCGTTATCTAAGGTAATTGGGATTAGAGATTGAAGAGGCTTTAAGTTGATATTTTCTAGTGTAACAAGTTGACTCCATGGACCATTTTTTGTTAGATAATTTGTTAACCTTGGCATGGCGTAAACAGGTGTTTTACTAGCATTCATGCCTTCTTTACCAAGGTACATAAGACCCGTGTAATGCCCGCTGTGTGCGTGTGTTAGAAAAATACCATCGATACTTTTAACGCCCGTTATACTAGATAAGAGTTGAAATTGAGCCGTGATATCTGGTGTTGCATCAAATAAATAATTCTTTTTATTTTTTACATCTGATACACCAAGGCTGGCAACAAAAAACCTGCTTTTTAAATTTTTACAGCAATTTCTTTGACAGCCAATTTGTGGCTTGCCTGCATCTTGTGTTGTGCCAAGTACCACAAGTGTTTGTGCACTTGTGTCCAACAAAAAAAACATAGAAAAAATAATTATAATGATTCGCTTCATATGTTCATTGAATGTATAAAATTCTCTAGTTTTTGGCCTTATTTCATTCATATTAATAAAAACTTGCTTAACATTACCATGTTTGTAAAATGAGGCAATATTTAAGTATATTGTTAATCAAAATTTAGGGTTAAAATAGTACAATATTTACCAATATGGCAATAGGCACAAATTCTAATAGCATCAATGGTACAGGTAACCAAACCAATAACTGGCTTTTCCCGTTTATACTGGTTACTAGCCTCTTTTTCTTTTGGGGTTTTGTGCATAACCTAGACCCTATTTTAATACCGCACTTACGTAAATCTTTCAGGTTAAATGATTTACAGTCTTCGCTGATTGACTCATCGGTATTTATCGCTTATTTTGCCATGGCACTTCCAGCGGGTTACGTAATGCGTAAGTATGGCTATAAATCCGGCATTGTAGGTGGCCTTTTGTTGTTTGCACTAGGCTGCTTTTTATTTTTACCTGCAGCAGATACCCATCAATATATTTATTTTTTAGGCGCTCTATTTATTATCGCTAGTGGTTTAACTTTTTTAGAAACAGCCGCTAACCCATATGCAACTATTATTGGTCCTCCCGAAACGGCAACGCGCCGATTAAATTTTGCGCAATCATTTAATGGACTTGCTGCCATGGTAGCTCCTATTATTGGGGGTCAATTTATTTTGTCTGGAACAGAAATGTCTGATGAGGCCTATGCACAATTATCTCCCGAAGCGCTTAATAATTATTTGACCACCGAAGCGCAAAGTGTAAAAATGCCATACCTTATTTTAGGTATTCTTGTTTTACTGGTTGCTGTTTTATTTATGGTATCCAAGCTGCCTGATGTTAAAGAAGGGGATGATAGTAAATCTGGTAATAATCCGCTAAAAGCCTTTAGACATAGGCATTTGACCTGGGCCGTAGTAGCACAATTTTTTTACGTTGGTGCACAAGTTTGTGTAGGTAGCTTTTTTATTAAAATGGCAAGAACAGGCGCGGGTATGGATGAAAAAACCGCTGCTCAATATTTAGGTTGGGGTTATGGCGCCGCTTTTATGCTGGGCAGATTTGTGGGTACATTTTTGATGGGCAGGTTTGCTTCTGAAAAATTACTGAGTGCTTATGCTCTTATCAATATTCTTTTATCTGCAGTGGCTATTTTTGGATCGGGCATTGTAGTGGTGTATGCTTTAATTGCTATTGCATTTTTTATGTCCATTATGTTTCCTACTATATTTTCACTCGGCATTAAAGATGTTGGTGCCGATACAAAAATGGCATCTAGTTTAATTGTGATGTCTATAGTAGGTGGCGCGTTTTTGCCACCGGTGCTTGGAATTATTTCTGATGCAACAGGTAGTATTCAAAATGGGTATATTGTTCCACTTCTTTGTTTTGTTGTGGTGTTTTTATTTGCAACTAAAGGACATAAAGTAAAATCTGTATAGTACCGATGACTACAGTGCCACCAAAAAGATTAGTGATAGAGATGCACCCCAAAGACAAT
>CAMAQW010000225.1 GCA_945860335.1 Sediminibacterium ginsengisoli
GACCGTTTAAACAAACAGCTGGTGTAGAAGCAGAAGATGTTGCGAAGCGTTTAATTGATTATGGTTTCCACGCACCTACCATGAGTTTCCCGGTAGCAGGTACCATCATGATTGAACCAACAGAAAGTGAAGATAAAGCTGAGCTAGACCGTTTTTGTGATGCCATGATTGCCATTTACCACGAAATAAATGAAATTGAAACAGGTAAAATAGACAAGCTTAACAATCCATTAAAAAATGCGCCGCATACACAAGGTGTGGTATGTGCCGAAACATGGAACTACAGCTATTCTAGACAAACTGCAGCGTTCCCATTACCTTATGTTAAACTCAATAAGTTTTGGCCAACGGTAGCAAGAATTAACAATACACACGGAGATAGAAATTTAGTTTGCACCTGCGAACCGGTTTCTTCTTATGCAAACGATTAATAAAATTAATTAACATGGGCGTAGCAGATCAATTAGCACAAATGAAAGCAGAAAAAGCAGCAGCAAATTTAAAAGCAGGTCAAGATTTTTTAGACCAAAATAAAACAAGACCAGAAGTAACCACTTTGGATTCTGGTTTACAGTACGAAGTATTAACAGTTGGTGTTGGTGAAAAACCACTTGCACACAACGAAGTAACCTGTCATTACCATGGTACACTTATTGATGGTAGTATTTTTGATAGCTCGGTACAAAGAGGTAGACCCGCTTCTTTTCCATTAAATATGGTGATTAAAGGTTGGACCGAAGGTTTACAGTTAATGCCTACCGGTAGCAAATGGCGCTTTTTTATTCCACCACATTTAGGTTATGGAGACCGTCAGGTGAGTGCGCAAATTGGAGCCAATAGCACACTTATTTTTGATGTAGAGCTTATTAGTTTTATCTAAGAGAATTATTCTAATAGAAGATTCTAAGAGAATATTTTATTTTGATTTGAGCGCTTCTGCATAGGTTTCTAAAACCCGCTTACGCGCCACTTCATGCACAACAATAGGATTTGGATACCTTAACTCATTAAGTTCTGGTATCCATTTTTTTATGTACACTAAATTCTTATCAAACTTTTCTGTTTGAAGTGTTGGATTAAACACCCTAAAATAAGGCGCTGCATCACAACCACTACTACTCGCCCACTGCCATCCCCCATTGTTGGATGCTAAATCAAAATCCAATAGTTTTTGCGCAAAATAAGCTTCACCCCAGCGCCAATCTATTAATAAGTGTTTGCACAAAAACGAAGCCGTAATCATACGTACGCGGTTATGCATAAAACCCGTTGCGTTTAATTCACGCATACCTGCATCCACAATGGGATAGCCGGTTGTGCCGTTGCACCAGTGTTCAAATTCTTTTTCGTTATTACGCCACTTGATAAAATCGTATTCTTTTTTAAACGACTCTCCCTTACCTACTTTTGGAAAATGAAACATGATAGCCTGGTAAAAATCACGCCAAATAATTTCGTTAACATAGGTTTCGTTTAATGGAAGCGCTTGTAATAAAATTTCACGCACACTAACGGTTCCAAACCTGAGGTGCACACCCATTTTTGAGGTGCTGTTTTCGATGGCTGGAAAATTTCGGTTGTCGGTGTATTTTTTTACAATATTTACATCGAGTATGCCGGCTGGAAAACTAGTGGCTGCAGATCCTGTAAAACCCATAGAACCCAGTGTAGGCATAGCCGGAGCCGAATACTGGAAATAATTTTTTGAATGCTTTTTTGTGTCAAAAACCTTTATAGGGTTATTGGCTAAGTACACTTTCCATTTGCGCGAATAAGGCGTAAAAACCGTGTAAGGTTTCCCATCATCTTTTACCACTTCAAATTTTTCAAAAACCACATGGTCTTTAAAAGTAGAAAAGCCTATTTTTTGCGCAGCTAATAACTGCTCAATAGCAGTGTCGCGCTCTACTGCATAAGGTTCATAATCATGGTTGGTAAAAACATGCGCAACGGTATATGTTGCTAATAAAGTTTTAAATGCCTCTTGTGGTGTGCTATACAAAACGGTAAGTCCGCTACCCAGCGCCAATAACTGTTCGTGCATTTTTTGTAATGCCGCTTGTATAAATACAACACGCTTATCTGATTTATCTTCTAGCTTATCTAATATTTGTTTATCAAAAATAAAGATGGGTAAAACGGGAGCGCCACCAGATTGGCTGGCAGCTTGTAGGGCATTAAAGAGCGCTGCATTGTCGTGCAAACGGAGGTCTCTCCTAAACCACATGATGGATACTACTGGCTTCATAAAGTTTGTATAAACTCTTTGTATAACACAGGTATCAGCGAATTGTTGTACTGGCTATTGTCTATTTGCTTGACCCATTTAATGCCATGGATGGCGCTTGTTAAAAATACTTCGGAGGCTTCTAAAACATCAGAAACAGATACGGTTGTTTCCTGCATTTCATAGTTATGTTCACGAAGCGTTTTAATGAGGTGGCGGCGCATGACACCGGCAACAGGACCTTCTGTAATGGCAGGCGTTTTAATGATACCGTCTTTGATAATAAATAAATTAGCAATGGTGGTATCAGCTACGTTATCCGAATGATTTAATAAAATAGCATCGTTTAAATTATTTTCTTTGGCCCAAAGTGAAGCCATAACGTACGGCAAATAATTATTGGATTTGATCATCGAAAAAAAGTCGCTGGTTTTTTTTGCCTCTTTATAAATACCAAGCGTGAGTCCATTTTGATTGAGTTCCTGTGTTGCTTCCCCAAGTTTAAAACTTTGAATAAGGTGATGCGGAAAATGATTTTCAGGATCGTAAAGTCCGCCATCGCCTCTAAATATCATAACCCGAACGCGCGCTAATTTTTGGTGGCCATTTTTATGGACTACCTCTAATATATTTTTTTCAAGCCACTCCGCATTCATGTATGAGGGCTTGTTAAATTTTAATGCATCGATGCTGGTAAAAATTCTTTCTACATGAAGGGGCGCCAGTTTAATTTGTCCATTCACGACCCGAATGGTTTCAAAACAACCATCACCATACCTAAAAGAACGGTTGTTAACCGATAGGTTGGCCTTATCTTGGCGGATCAAATGACCATCTAAAAAAAGAAAATCGGTTGCAGACATCGGATTAATTATAGAATGAAGGTAATTTAGCGGAA
>CAMAQW010000226.1 GCA_945860335.1 Sediminibacterium ginsengisoli
GGCAGCTGTAATAATAGGAGATAGGGCTCTAGAAAAATACAATAGTTATGCTTACCGTTATGATTTAGCAGAAGCCTGGATAAACTACACGGGTAAGCCTTTTGTATTTGCTACATGGGTAGCCAATAAACCAATAGATGAAGTATTTATTGCAAATTTTAATGAAGCCAATAAGCTGGGACTTAATAATATTGATACAGTAGTTGAACAGCTTTCGCACAATTATAAAAGCTACGATTTACATACTTATTTCACAAAAAACATTAGCTATCACTTGGATGTAGCTAAAAAAGAGGGCATGGCCCAGTTTCTATCTTTATTATAAAACCTATTTGTAGTTTTTAGTGATTCTATTTTTGATAAATTTCCAGATGTACTGAAACGATACCCTGTTTTCAGTGTATATCACTTCTTTATTGTCAATGAGTGTTTTTATATTGGAGAGGTACCAATCTTTGTGCTTGTCTACAATATAATTGATAAGCGCTGCTCTGTTAGGTATGGTATCGTTAGCAAGGGTAGATTTAGCTGTTTGTCTGTAATACAATAAGTGTTCTGGTATTACATGCACGTTTAAGTTTTTTTGTGCAATTCGGATATAAAATTCCCAATCTTCGTAACCCATTTTCATCGCTTCATCGTAACCACCCACTTCATCCCACACTGTTTTTTTAACCATTGCACAGGCAGGACATTGATTGGAAAATAAAAAGTTAGCAGCGGTACCACCTCTTGGTTTTGAACTACCCGTTTTGTTTCCAAAAAAACGGATATAACTCGTTACCACAGCGGTTTGTGGCTCTTTTTCAAATACAGCTAATGCTTTGGTAAAAAAAGTATTGTCAAAATAATCATCAGCATCCAACGCAGCTATATATTGGCCCTTAGCATGTTTAGCCCCGGTATTTCTAGCCGCAGACATGCGCCCATTAGCCTGATGAATAACCTGTATTTGCGGATCGTTAGTTAATGTATCCAAATAGCTAATAGTAGCCTCGTCGGTAGAGCCGTCATTGACTACAATAATTTCAAAATTAGTACAGGTTTGCTTTTTTAATGTAGCAATGGTTTCAGGTAAATATTTACCATCATTATAACAAGGGATAACAACACTAATGTGTGGATTTGTCATGTTTGATAAATTTACCTGTAACAAAAAATATTAAGTTGAACATCGTAGATGGTACCCGTTTGTTTTTGATAAAAAGGCATGTATAAATTGTCGGCAGCCATTTTGATATAAGTTTTAAACCCTGCATTTGAAACAATACGCAAAATGGTTTCAAGCTTATAGGTTTCGGTAGCTAATCCATGGTATTCGATAAATAAATGCTCCACTTTATGAAGTTCGTTTTCGATGTCTTGAACAACAGGATATTCGGCACCTTCAATATCAATTTTTAATAAATCGATATGGGTTTGCCCCGCTAAAATGGCTCCTAATTTTACGGTAGGAACTTTAAAGCTACTATTTCCAGTTACATCAATGCTACTTGCTTCTGATCCTTTGTTGTCAAATGAAATGGTTCCGTTTTCTGTCCAAACTGCAGCTCTATGAAGTGTATAATTGCTCATACTATTTTTAGCCATATTTTTTTCAAAGATGTCTGCCAGACTCTGATCTGGTTCAAAAGCAATAAGTGTAGACCCAGGGTAAACCGTTTTAAAATACAAACTACTAATACCAATATTAGCACCACAATCTATAATAACAGGATTTGTGTTACTCGTGTCAAAACGGTATATTTCACATACAAATATTTCGTTATATGTTTTTAATAATTCGTATGGTCTTTTGTATAAAACAGAAATGGGGCCAAGATTTCTTAGTTTGAGGGTGGTATCATCTTCATGCTTTATAATTTTCCCCGTAAACCAAGGGATAGGCGCAAACCTAGCGTCAAGCGCCTGCCCATTGAGGTTTTTTCTAATGCCTTGCAGTATATTTGTAATCAAGCCCATAATTAAGATCAATTAATGAATCAACCTCTTGTATCTATATGTATTCCAGCCTATAAAAAGCCAGAATATGTTGTTCGTTGCATTGAATCGGTGCTCAAGCAAACCTACAAGCAGGTTGAAATTGTCATTTCTGATGATTCTCCCAACCAAGATATAAAATTAGCAATAGAATCTTACAATTCTAGCATCTCTATTAATTATTATCACAACCATCCAGCATTAAAAAGTCCTATCAATTGGAACAACGCACTTAATAAAGCGAAGGGAAGTTTTTACATGCTCATGCATCAAGATGATTGGTTTGAAACAGATACTGCTATTGAAACCTATATAAAGGCCTTTGAAGCTAACCCGCAGGTAGATTTTGTTTTTTGTAGAAATACGGCCATTCAACCTGATGGTCAGGTTTTAAGGTTACAAGCAATACCTTCCTTGCTAGATGACATGCAAAAGCATCCCAATCATTTGGTAAGAGCCAATGTTATAGGGCCACCTAGTAATACCATGTTACGCAGTAATGTTTCTGTTAGGTATGACGAAGCATATATATGGCTTGTTGATGTTGATTATTATGTTCAGTTATTAGAAGCTGGACATAGCTATAAATACCTCGATGCACATTTAGTAAGCATTGGACTACATGAAGATCAAACCACTGTTTTTTGCCGAAACAACGAAGACGTAATTATCAAAGAAAACATCTGGTTTGCTACTAAAATTGGGAACAAGGCATTTAAGGATATTCTTATTTATGACTACTATTGGCGCCTACTTCGTAATTATAAGATACGTTCTGTATACGATATTACTATTACAGGCGTACATGAACAAAGTATTTTGCCTGTGATAGATCATATGCTTGGGCTACAAAAAAATATTCCATTATCCATTTTAAAAATGGGAATCATTTCCAAGACTCTTATGTTTTTTAATTATTTGCTAAAACCCAATCATTAAAAAACAATGCTCTCTGTTGTAATTGTAAACTATCATTCTACGCCCTGGCTAACAAAGCTTTTTGCTTCTGTTGAGCAGTGGTATGCATCAGATAATATAGAATGGATCGTAGTGAACAATGCATCTGGCCCAGGTGATAAACAAGAACTGCTTAATCAATTTTCGTTTGTTTCTTGGCTTGAAATGGGCTACAATGCTGG
>CAMAQW010000227.1 GCA_945860335.1 Sediminibacterium ginsengisoli
GAAAGTGAACTGATTAGAAGGTTGCACCTCACCGATCCGGAAGAGCGCATGCCTTACAAGCACGATCCTTTAAGCAAAGAAGAAATTAAAATTTTAACCACTTGGATTAAAGAAGGTGCGAAGTGGGGATCACACTGGGCGTATCAAAAAGTAAAGGAACCAGAAGTGCCAAGTATTAATGACAATTGGATTAAAAACAATATCGACAAGTATATTTTAGAAAAATTAGAAGCCGAAAAATTAAGTCCTTCCAAAGAAGCAGACAAAGCCACCCTTTTAAGACGCGTTAGTTTAGATTTAACGGGCCTTCCTGCGAGTAAAAAAATTGCAGCAAAATATTTAAGCGACAATTCCGATAAGGCCTACGAAAATTTAGTAAACGATCTAATGGCTTCGCCTGCTTACGGCGAAAAATGGGCAGCACTTTGGCTAGACCTTGCGCGTTACGCCGACACCAAAGGTTTTGAAGCAGACCGTAGTAGAAATATTTACAAATACCGCGACTGGCTCATCGATGCATTTAACAAAGACAAACCCTATAACGATTTTTTAGTTGAACAAATTGCCGGAGACCTTTTACCAAACCCTACCGACGCTAATTACATAGCCACTGCGTTTCATAGAAACACCATGAACAATGACGAAGGTGGCACAGACAATGAAGAGTATCGAACCGCTGCCGTGCTTGACCGCGTAAACACCACCTGGAGTGCTGTAATGGGTACCAGTTTTAATTGTGTTCAGTGTCATAGTCATCCTTACGATCCGTTCAAGCATGACGAGTATTATAAATTCATGGCGTTTTTTAACAATACCCGCGACGAAGATTCTCCTTTCGAAAATCCAGTACTCCGCCAATATCAAGGAGCCGACAATGTAAAATTTGAATCGTTAAAAAATTGGCTTACAAAAAATGCAGCGCCAGCATCCGCAAATTATTGGACTACTTTTATTCGCACCCTTCAACCAAGTATCAATGCTTTTCAGTGCGACAAGTTTGTTGATGGCGCCAACGGATGGTATGCAACACTTCGCAACAATGGTACCTGTAATTTAAAGGATGTGGTATTAACGGGTAAATCAGAACTCCTTTTTAAATATGCATCTGGTGTAGATAAAGGTATGTGGCGCATTTATTTAGACAGTTTAAATGGCAAGCTCATAAAAGAAGTGCCTATCAAAAATACAGGCGGCGGTTTCGTGCACGAACGCACTTCGCTTCCTCCCATTCAGGGCAAACACACTTTATATTTCAAGTACTATTCTCCAAAAATAAAAAACAACACAGACAACGGTATTTTATTTGAATGGTTTTCGTTTGGCAATCCATTTCCGGGAAAAGAAAAAACAGGATACGATAGTGCTTACAAATACTTCAATGATCTTTTAATGGCTGGCGCAGAAACCACGCCCATTATGATGGACGCCAATCAAGATTTATCTAGAACAACACATGTTTTTGAAAGAGGCAGTTGGCTCTCCAAAGGAAAAGAAGTGACACCTGATGTACCTGGCGTATTACCAGCCCTTCCTAAAAATGCGCCAAAAAATAGAATGGGCCTTGCTATGTGGCTCACTAGCAAAAACAATCCACTTGTTGCCCGCACACTCGTTAACAGGCTATGGGAACAATTATTTGGTAGCGGTATTGTAGAAACCCTAGAAGACCTGGGCACGCAGGGGTTATCACCTACCCATCAAACCCTACTCGATTATTTAGCATGGCAACACATGCACACACACAATTGGAGCATCAAAAAAACACTCAAAGAAATCGTGCTTTCTGCTACCTATAAACAGCAGTCAATTTTTACCAAAGAACTCATCAAAAAAGACCCTTATAATAAATTATATGCGAGAGGCCCAAGGGTTAGACTTTCGGCAGAGCAAATTAGGGATCAAACACTTGCCGTAAGTACTTTATTGAGTCCAAAAATGTATGGCAAAAGTGTAATGCCTTATCAACCAGAAGGTATTTGGCGTTCACCTTATAATGGAGATACTTGGAAATTATCTGAGGGCGAAGACCAGTACAGGCGTTCTCTCTATACCTATTTTAAAAGAACGGCGCCATACCCATCCATGATCACTTTTGATGGAGGTGCCAGAGAGGTTTGCGTGATTCGTAGAATAAGAACCAACACACCACTTCAAGCACTGAATTCGTTAAATGATTCTTCCTACATTATTATGGCCCGCTCCTTTGCAAAAAGTATGGAAACTATAAAAGGACCTATCGAAGCAAAAATAAAAACAGGCTACGAGCAAATGATGTATAAACCCATTGCGGCAAATAAATTAAATGCACTTACCTCTCTCTATCAAAGTAGTTTATCAAAATATCAAAGCAACAAAAAAGCAGCCAATATATTAGTGAGTGATAGCACCCTTGCATCACCTACCAATAGAGCCGCCCTTGTTGTGGTAGCCAACGCCATGCTTAATTTAGACGAGTGGCTCAATAAAAACTAATTCCCATGACGCAAAAAGAATTACATAACCAGCGCCTAGTTAAAGAAGCCCAAAAGGCCGTGATGCAGCAGCATACGCGCAGGCATTTTATTAAAGAAAGTGCCATGGGATTTGGCGCGTTAGCCCTTGGCAGTTTACTCGGTGGGTGTAATACATCTTCTAGTGCCAATTTGTTTGATGCCACCAATCCATTAGCACCAAAAGCGCCACCCTTTTTAGGCAAGGCTAAGTCGGTGATATATTTACACATGGCTGGTGCTCCGTCTCAACTTGAAATGTTTAGTTATAAGCCAGAGCTTGCAAAACTAGATGGATTGGATTGTCCACCTTCCTTACTCAATGGTAAAAAATTTGCGTTTATAAGAGGTGTTCCTAAAATGCTAGGCCCTCAAGCAAGTTTCAAACAATATGGCGAAAGTGGTATTTGGTTATCTGAAAACTTACCACACTTATCAACTGTTATTGATGATGTAGCAGTACTTCAGGCCGTTACCACGGATCAGTTCAATCATGCACCTGCACAACTTTTAATGCATACTGGTACACCACGCCTTGGTAGACCTAGTATGGGATCTTGGGTTACTTACGGGCTTGGTTCAGAAAATAAAAACCTGCCAGGATTTGTAGTACTTACTTCTGGCGGTAA
>CAMAQW010000228.1 GCA_945860335.1 Sediminibacterium ginsengisoli
TGATCAAAATAACCCCAATTTACCCCAAAAACTGTAAAAATGGACTTAAAGCAAATTCACGAATTAATCAAAATTGTCAATAAAAGTAACATTGGCGAAATCAGTATAGAAGACAAAGATGGTAAAGTAACCATCAAGCAAAAAGAAGAAGCGGCGGTAACGTATACCTCGGCACCTAGCCAGGCGGTATATGCACCAGCTCCTGCTGCTCCATCAGCGCCAGTAGCAGCGCCTGTAGCTAGCACACCAGCTCCTGCTGCTCCAAAGGCAGATAATCTCATTACCATTAAGAGCCCAATGATTGGTACTTTTTACAGAAGACCTTCACCAGACAAACCATTACTTGCCGACGTAGGTACGGATGTAACTGCTGGCAAAGTGGTATGTATCATTGAAGCCATGAAGTTATTTAACGAAATTGAAAGTGAAATTTCAGGAACTATTGTAAAAGTGCTCGTTGAAGATGCAAGTCCAGTAGAGTTTGATCAGCCATTATTTTTAGTAGAGCCTAATAAATAATTAGGTTCTTCCTTAAACTTTAAATTGAAACGATGTTCAATAAAATATTGATTGCCAATAGAGGAGAGATTGCGCTACGTATTATCCGTACATGTAGAGAGATGGGGATTAAAACGGTTGCCGTTTATTCTACTGCCGATAAAGATAGCTTGCACGTAAAGTTTGCTGACGAAGCTGTTTGTATTGGTAAACCTAAAGGAGTAGATTCTTATTTAAACATTCCTCATATTATGGCTGCTGCCGAAATTACCAATGCAGATGCCATTCATCCTGGATATGGATTTTTAGCAGAGAATGCCAAGTTTGCGCAAATTTGTGCCGACCATGGCATTAAATTTATTGGCCCTACCCCCGAAATGATCAATAAAATGGGGGATAAGATCACCGCTAAGGATACCATGATTAAAGCAGGTGTCCCGGTGGTGCCAGGTGGTAAAGGTTTGTTAGAAAGTGTGGAAGAGGCAAAAACATTGGCCAAAGAAATTGGATACCCTGTTATTTTAAAAGCAACTGCTGGTGGTGGTGGTAAAGGTATGCGTGTGGTTTGGAATGAAGAAGAAATTGAAAAAGCATATTCGTCTGCAAGACAAGAAGCCGCTGCTGCATTTAAAAATGACGGCGTGTACATGGAAAAATTTGTAGAAGAGCCAAGACACATCGAAATTCAGGTAGCTGGAGATCAATACGGAACGGTATGTCATATGAGTGAGCGCGACTGTTCGATACAGCGCCGTCACCAAAAATTAGTGGAGGAATCTCCTTCGCCATTTATGACACCTGAACTACGTAAACAAATGGGAGAGGCCGCTATTAAAGCAGCAGCTGCAATTAACTATGAAAGTGTTGGTACCATAGAGTTTTTAGTGGATAAGCACCGCAACTTCTATTTCATGGAAATGAATACCCGTATTCAGGTAGAGCATTGTGTAACAGAAGAGGTTATCAATTTTGATTTGATTAAAGAGCAAATTAAAATAGCAATGGGTGAAAAAATTTCTGGCCGTAACTACGAGCCACAAATGCACGCCATTGAGTGTCGTATCAACGCCGAAGACCCCTATAACGATTTTAGACCTTCACCCGGAAAAATTACCGTACTGCACACCCCAGGTGGACATGGTGTTCGTGTAGATAGCCATGTATATGCAGGTTATGTGATTCCACCCTATTACGATTCTATGATTGGTAAATTAATTACCGTTGCGCAAACGCGTGAGGAGGCTATTGATACCATGTATCGTGCCTTGTCAGAATATGTAATTGAAGGTGTTAAAACAACCATACCTTTTCATTTGCAACTGATGCAAAATGAAGATTTTAGAAAAGGTAATTTTACTACTAAGTTTTTAGAAACCTTTACGATGAAATAAAAAAAAGCCCTTACAGTTTGTAAGGGCTTTTTTTTGAATGCTATTGGAACTATTGTCCGCCACCACGCTGTGGTCTGTTTCTTCTCATTTCTTCGTAGAAATCATCTACTGCTTTGATTTGGTCATCAGTTAAAGGGATGGCCTTTAATTTCTTTTTGCGCTCGTCTGCAGTTTCTTTTTGTTTTGCTGCTCTTTCTTCTTCCGATAAATCACGAAGTCCACGACCTTGAGATTGAGACCATAACTGAATCTCTAACACTTTATCTGCTTCTGAATCAGATAATTTTGTTTTCTCGATTAATTGTGGCTTGATACGTTGCTTCATCATTTCAAGCATTTGAGCAGGATCCATTTGCTGACCACCGCCACCACCTTGTGCCATTACATTTGTGGCTGCGATACAACCTACAATTGTTAAAAGTGCGATTATTTTTTTCATAATTTAATTTTAAGTGTTGTTAAGATAGTAATTTTTGACTTTTGCTATTTTATTTTTCGGTTAACCCAATAAATTATTCGGTGCGGTTATCTTAAAAATAACATTTCTCTATACTTTGGTAAGGTCCATTTATCGTCATCTACCAAATGTTCTAGCTTGTCTACATGGTAGCGAATTTCATCAAAAAATGCAGATTTTACATCTGCTTCATAAGCGATGGCTTTTTTCCTGGTGTCTTCGATGTTGTTGGCTACTTTTCTAGCTTCTACCATGGCATTTACCTGCATGTAAATCACTTGGATATGCTTACTCACCTGTTGTAATAAATCGGTTTGACTAGCATAGGCATCTGCACCTAAACCAGCGGCTTTTAATCCACTAATATTAGTAGACAATTTATTTTGATAAGAAATTGCTGCTGGTAAAATATGGTTGATGGCTAGATCACCCATGATACGCGCTTCAATTTGTACTTTTTTGATATATTTTTCTAGTTCAATTTCATGTCTAGCTTCTAGTTCTGTGTGGGTATACACATGGTTTCTTTCAAATAAATCTTTTGCTTTTTGTGTAACCATCGCATCAAGTGCAACAGGTGTCGTTTTTAAATTTGGTAAACCTCTGCGTTCAGCTTCCCCGTGCCACTGCTCGCTGTAGCCATCGCCTTCAAATAAAACGGCTTTACTTTCTACAATGTATTTTTGAATTACTTGCATGATGGCAATTTCTTTTTTGTCACCTTTTTCTACAAGACCATCAAC
>CAMAQW010000229.1 GCA_945860335.1 Sediminibacterium ginsengisoli
CCGTTTCCCAGAAGACATGGTTCCAGAAGTTGGTATGCAATTAAATATGAGCAAGGGCAGCGGACAAAATTTTCCAGTTGTTATTGTTGAAGTAAAAGAAACATCTGTAATCTTGGATGCCAATCATCCATTAGCAGGCGAAACACTCATTTTTGATTTAGAACTAGTGGCTATCAATGGCGCTACTTCTATGATCATTATGCCATAGTATATTTTTTCAATTTCTTATAAAAGAGCCGCTCTATTTAATGTAGAGCGGCTCTTTTTCGTACATTTAAATCTATGATTTCAGCTTATAATTTTACCGTTACTGAGCGTTTTTTACGTTATGTGCAAATTGATACGCAGAGTGATCCTGCGGAGGCCTGTTTTCCTAGCACGGCCAAGCAATTAAAATTAGCGGAACTACTAGTGCAAGAATTACAAGCGATGGGTTTAACAGGTGCCTACTCAGATACAAATGGGTACACTTATGCAACTATTCCCTCCAATATTGATTATGATGTTCCTGTTATTTGTTTTTGTAGTCATGTAGATACGGCGCCCGATTGCAGTGGCACAGGCGTGAAGCCCATACTGCATAAAGATTACACGGGAGCGCCCCTTATTTTACCTGACGATAATAGCCAGGTTATTACCACAGAAGCGTATCCTTATTTAAAGCATCATATTGGTAAATCAATTATTACAGCTAGCGGCAAAACATTACTTGGGGCCGATGATAAAAGTGGTGTAGCAATTATTATGGATATGGCGCATTATTTAATGACGCATCCAGCTATTAAACACGGCGACATTAAAATTTTATTTACACCTGACGAAGAAGTAGGTAGGGGTACCGAAAAATTAGACCTGACCAAAGTGGGTGCTCATTTTGGATTTACACTTGATGGCGGTGAGGTTGGAACATTTGAAGATGAAACGTTTAGTGCAGACGCTGCCACTATTGTAATTGAAGGTGTTAGTGCGCATCCTGGATATGCAAAAGGCAAAATGATCAATGCCATAAAAATTGCTGCAGAAATTGTAGCTGCGTTACCAAAAGATTCTTGGTGCCCCGAAGCCACAAGTGGCAAAGAAGGTTTTGTACATCCAGTAGATATAAACGGTATTCAGGAAAAAGCAACACTGCAATTTATTGTTCGTGATTTTGATACAGCTACACTTGCTGTTCATGAAAAAAAATTATTTGATATTGCGCAAAACGTTGTTTCAAAATACCAGGGTGCAACCATTACTTGTTCTGTAACGGAGCAGTACCGAAATATGAAAGAAATTATTGACCAGCACCCGCATATTACAAGCCTAGCAAAAGCGGCCTACGAAAAAGCAGGGCTTACCATGCTTAAAGAGCCCATACGCGGTGGTACAGACGGATCTAGGTTAAGTTTTATGGGCCTTCCTTGCCCTAATATATTTACCGGAATGCAGGCTATTCACAGCAAACATGAATGGGTGGGGGTAACTGATATGGAGAAATCAGTAGAAGTATTGGTGAATATTTGTACTTTAAATACCAATAGCTTTAATGAAAAGTAATTCTATGTCTTCTACTACATTTGATGCGATTGTCATTGGTTCTGGAATCAGTGGCGGATGGGCTGCCAAAGAACTTACCGAAAAAGGGTTGAAAACAATTGTATTAGAAAGAGGTAGAGACGTTGTTCATTTAAAAGATTATCCAACGGCCACCAAAAATCCTTGGGAGTTTGAGCACCGTAATAAAAAATCCGCTGCATTTGAAAAAGAAAATCCCATTGTTTCTAGATGTTATGCTTTTGGTGAATCGTCGGAACACTTTTTTGTAAAAGATGCAGAGCACCCTTACGTGCAAGAAAAACCTTACGACTGGATTAGGGGTTATCAAGTAGGTGGTAAGTCACTTTTATGGGCAAGACAAACGCAGCGCTGGAGTAAATACGATTTTGAAGGGCCAAAGCGGGATGGTTTTGCAGTAGACTGGCCTATCAGGTATGAAGACATCGATGCATGGTATACCCATGTCGAAAAATTTGCCGGCATAAGCGGTAATAAGGATGGATTGGATACACTTCCGGATGGCGATTTTTTGCCTCCTTGGGAAATGAATTGTGTAGAGAAAGAATTGGTCAATAAAATTAATACGAGTTATCAAGATAGGCGTGTTATTCAGGGGCGCTGTGCGCACTTAACAAAGCCAAACCCCGTGCATTTGGAACAGGGACGCGGACAGTGTCAGGCTAGAAGTTTATGCGAAAGAGGTTGTCCATTTGGTGGTTATTTTAGTAGCAATGCAGCTACACTTCCTTGGGCACAAAAAACAGGAAATTTAACACTTCGCCCTAACTCTGTGGTGCATTCCATTTTTTATGATGATGCAACAAAAAAAGCAACAGGCGTGAAAGTAATTGATGCGGTTACAAAAGAGGAAATTATTTTTACTGCAAAAATCATTTTTGTAAATGCGGCCTGCATTAATACCAATTTGATACTATTAAATTCTACATCCAAAAGATTTCCAAACGGCCTTGGTAACGATAATGGTTTATTAGGAAAGTATATTGCGTTTCATAATTACAGAGGCAGTATTACGGCTAGTTACGATGGTCATTTAGATCAGTATTATTATGGCCGCAGGCCAACGCAGGTAATGATGCCTAATTTTAGAAACGTGCATAAACAAGAAACCAACTTTTTACGCGGATACATGGTTTTTTTTAATGCAAGTAGGGGAAGGGCAGGTGCCGACGGTGTTGGTGCTGATTTTAAAGAAGCCCTAACAGAGCCAGGACCATGGCATATTTATATGATGATGCAAGGCGAAACAATTCCTAAAGAAAGCAACCATGTTCGTTTGCATCCAACATTAAAAGACGCATGGGGTATTCCTCAAATTGTAACATCCATAGATTATGATGATAACGATGAAAAGTTATTGGAAGATTTTTTCAAGCAAGGCACCACAATGTTAGAAAAAGCAGGTTGCACTAATATTGGGACATATGATAGTAAGCAGGCGCCCGGATTAGATATTCATGAAATGGGCGGTGTGCGTATGGGAAGAGATCCAAAAACATC
>CAMAQW010000230.1 GCA_945860335.1 Sediminibacterium ginsengisoli
AAATAATCTACAAGGCGGTTTAATTTACTAAGCCCTACCACAGTACCATTGCTAATGTATGCAATGTGCGCCTTACCCATAATGGGCACAAAATGGTGCTCACAATTACTGTAAAATGAAATGTTTTTTTCTACCAGCATTTCATTGTATTTGTACTTATTTTCAAATAGCGCCATCTTAGGTTTATTAGCCGGATTTAAGCCATTGAAAATTTCTTTCACATACATTTTAGCAACACGCTTTGGAGTACCACGTAAACTATCATCTGTTAAATCAAGACCTAGGATATCCATGATTTCTGCAAACCTTTCTTCGATTGCAGCGATTTTTTCATCTTCCGATTGATCAAATGCACCTGCGCGCATGGGGGTATCAACAGAAGTACTGATATGATTATCTCCAGCTGCGTCAATTTCCTCTTCTGTAAGAATAATCTTACCATCCTTAAGATGGATATTCGACAAAGTTTCGTTCTGTTTCATATAATCTGATTTTTAAATCTAATGTTGAATTAATTTTTGCTCTTAAGATTTCGTAAATCACAACAGCAATGTTTTCGGCAGTTGGATTGAGTGTTGCGAAAAATGTGGTGTCGAGGTTTAAGTTTTTATGATCAAACTTAGCGAGCACTTCTAGTTTGATTAAATCACTTAATTTTTTGGTATCAATAACATACCCCGTTTCAGGATCCGGATAGCCCGTAACCTGAACAATCAATTCATAGTTATGGCCATGAAAATTTGGATTGTTGCAAAGACCAAATACCTCATCGTTTTTTTCGGGAGTCCAAGTGCTGTTGTGCAATCGGTGGGCCGCATTAAAATGCTCCTTTCTAAAAACAGATACTTTATGTTTTTCCATTGCTAATGCGTTGGGAAATTGTTTTTGGGACGTACACTTACACCCACATAAAAAATTATTAAATCAAGTAAGGATTTTGTTAATGGCTAGGCACTGTTTCAGAAGTGTGCTGATCAAGTGGCCCTGCCTTTTGCGTTCTACATTAACAAAAGAACCTGACGTCAAAGATAATAACAAGACGCAAGTATATTTGTTTAAACTAGCCTTAAAAAAAGTAAAAATGCCCTATTTACCGAAATATTCGACGTAAATACGTGGTGTTTCATACAACTTTATGCAGTGAAGCTCCACGGATCCAGGCAAATGTGGGGCCAATTGCTCCCATATGGCAATGGCCAAATTTTCGGTGCTACAGAGTTTACCCGTCATAAAATCCACATCCAAATTGAGGTTTTTATGGTCTAACTTATCAATTACCTGGCTTTTAATTAACTGACTTAACTTTTTAACGTCATACACAAATCCTGTTTCCGGATCCGGGTTGCCCTTAACCGTAACATACAAATCATAATTGTGGCCATGCCAATTCTCGTTTGCACAAACGCCAAATACCGCGTTGTTTTGCTCATTAGACCAATTGGGATTGTATAATTTATGGGCTGCGTTAAAATGTTCCTGTCTAGTTAAATAAACCATCTGACCAATATTTTGGCAAAGGTAGGCAGATTCGGAGTATTTTTGTACTCTATGCGGGTAATTATAATAGCTGCCACGAACCTTGAACTAGATGGTTGTGCAAAAAAAGCAAGCCAAGTTTTCAAAAAAAGTAAACTAAAAATTAGCTTTCATGCAACCGGCATAGGCATGCTTGCCTCTGGCGTAAAGCTTACCCAACTTGCTGCCACCCACAAGCCTGAATTAATCATACAAATGGGTATTGCTGGTAGTTATAGTAAAAAAGAGCCCCTTGGAAAAGTTATGATAATTGCCTCCGAATCAATTGCAGATTTAGGCGTACGTGAAAATGATACTTTTAAAGATTTATTTGAAACCGGTTTACAAAAAGAGAATGAAGCTCCTTTTAAAAAAAGAAAGCTAATGAACCCGGGTATTAGGCCACTCAATATTTTGAAAACCGATACGGTAGCAGCGGTTACCATTAATGAAATTACTACCTCAGTAAAACGAATCAAAGAAATAATTGCAGCACATAACCCTGTTTTAGAAAGTATGGAAGGTGCGGCGCTTCATTATGTTGGATGCCTCACCAAAACGCCATTTATTCAAATTAGGGCTATATCTAATTATGTGGGAGAAAGAAATAAAGCAAAATGGAAGATTAAAGAATCGATTGAACAACTTGAAGCATATGTAATTACCTATTTAGCTGCATTAGAAAATAGTTTAAATAAATAGTGTCATGAAGTTTAGTCTTGGTTTTTCTCCCTGCCCAAACGATACTTTTATTTTTGACGCACTCGTTAATAAAAAAATTAACACGGAAGGCTTAGACTTTGAAGTGCACCTAGAAGATGTTCAAACCCTTAATAATTTTGCATTAGAAAATAGATTTGATTTTTCTAAAATCAGCTATGGCGTTATGCCACTTTTATTGGAAACACATACCCTATTAAATAGTGGAGGCGCTATGGGAAATGGGGTTGGTCCACTTTTAATTTGCAAAGACCCAAATATTACCCCTGATGAGGTAAATCATTTACGCATTGCCATTCCGGGCAAAAACACAACGGCCTATTTACTATTTTCTTACGTTTACCCAAATGCTAAAAACATATCGTTTTATGTGTTTAATGAAATAGAAGCCGCTGTTTTATCTGGTGAGGTAGACGCTGGTGTAATTATTCATGAAAATAGATTCACCTATGCACAAAAGGGGCTTTATAAAATAACAGATTTAGGTGCTGAGTGGGAAACAAAAACAAAAAGTCCAATTGCACTTGGTGGCATTGTGGCAAGCAACCGAATTCCAAAACCCATCATGCAACAAGTGGATCAACTGATTGCTAAAAGTGTAGCTTATGCTTTTAACAACTACCCTACCATAAGTGAATATGTATCTTGTCACGCACAAGAAATGAGCGAAGCTGTGATGCGTCAACACATTGATTTATATGTCAATGATTTTAGTACTGATATGGGTGAAACTGGAAAAAATGCCATTGAAACCCTGGTACATATTTATCAGCAAATGAA
>CAMAQW010000231.1 GCA_945860335.1 Sediminibacterium ginsengisoli
GGCCATGAAAAAATTCTTACTCATTACAATTTTAGGATGCTCCCTTTTTTCTAGTAAAGCGCAACGATTTTCGGAAAAATCAGAGGCATCTGAAACTTGGGTAACCGCTCAGTTTAATAAATTAACCCCCGAAGAGCGTATTGCACAACTTATGATTGTAAGAGCACATAGTAATTTGGGTGAAGCGCATGTAAAAGAAGTTACAGATTTAGTAACCAAATTTAATGTAGGCGGTTTGTGTTTTTTTCAGGGCGGACCTGTTAGGCAAGCTGTGTTAACCAACGCCTATCAATCACTGGCTAAAACGCCACTCATGATTGCTATTGATGGCGAGTGGGGGCTTGGCATGCGCCTTGATAGCGTTATTAATTTTCCAAGACAACTGATGATGGGTGCTGTTAATGATGCAAAACTTATTTATGAGTTTGGCCGTATCGTGGGTGAGCAGTGCAAGCGCATTGGTATTCAAGTCAATTATGCGCCGGATGTAGACATTAACAACAATCCAAAAAACCCTGTGATCAACGATCGAAGTTTTGGAGAAGATAAATACAAAGTGTCACAATATGGTGTAGCATATATGCGCGGTATGCAGGACGTTAATGTGATGGCATGTGCTAAACATTTTCCAGGACACGGAGACGTAGCCGTAGACTCGCATTATGATTTACCCATCATTTTAAAATCAAAAGGGTCGCTTGATTCTCTAGAATTATATCCTTTTAAAGAAATGATAAAAGCGGGCGTGGGTAGTGTTATGATGGCACACCTCTCTATTCCTGCATTAGATACCACAACCAATTTACCAACATCACTATCTGCTATTGCAGTACAAAATTTATTACGTAAAGAGCTTGGATATAATGGCATTACGTTTACAGATGCACTTGAAATGAAAGGCGTCAGTAAATTTTTTCCTAAGGGAGAAGCTTCTGTTATGTCTTTAATTGCAGGTAATGATATGCTATGTTTACCTGGCGATATTGAGGGAAGTATTGAAAAAGTAAAAGAAGCCATTGCGGCCGGAAAACTAAGCTGGGAAGACCTTAACGAAAGAGTTAAAAAAGTATTACGTGCTAAATACAATTTAGGACTCGCAAATTTACAACCCATTGATACGGCAAATATAGCAGCAGACTTAAACGCGTCTACCAATGCACTTAAAGAAATACTAGCTAAAAAAGCATTGACTGTTTTAAAACTTGAGAATAAAAAATTATTACCGTTACAAGCAAAAAACACAAAAACACTGTACGTTGGTATTGGCATCAATAAAGAAAATATTTTTGCTGCTAGCGTCAAAGAGGCTTACAATGCAGATATTGTATTGTTCGATTTTGCAGATAGCACCAATAGGGTAGATAGCATTGCTAAACTAACAAGTAGTTATGACGCTGTTATAGTTGGGATGCATAATTTTAATAGACGTCCAGCCAATAATTTTGGCATATCGGCTAATGCCATTGATTTACTATCAAAACTTCAAGGCTCAAATACGATCAATTTTTGTTTTGGAAATCCGTACGCAATTGCGAATTTGTGCGGCGCAAACAACGTCGTAGTTTGTTATGAAGATGATGAGATCACACAAAAAGCAGGCATGCAATTATTACAAGGCAATACACAACCAGAAGGTAAATTACCTGTTACGGTTTGTGAAAATTTTAGCTTTGGTAGCGGCATCGAAACGGCAAGCTATTTTAGTACAGCTGTTCCAGAAGAAGTAGGCATGAGTAGTGCTGGACTTCAAAAAATTGACAGCATTGCAAAAGCAGCTATTGATAGTGCTGCCATTCCTGGCTGCGTGGTACTGGTTGCCAAAAACGGAAAGGTTGTTTACAATAAAGCATTTGGTAACAGCAATTACAATAACAGTGTTCCCATGCAAACAGATATGGTATTTGATTTGGCTTCTGTAACAAAAATTTCTGCAACTACGGTTGCCATCATGAAACTTGTTGAAACCAAAAAAGTAAAACTAAATAAAACCATTGGTGATTATATTCCTTGGGTACGTGGTTCAGACAAGGCATCTATCAAAATTTCAGACCTTTTATTACACCAAGCAGGACTTGTACCATTCATTACTTTTTATAAAGAAGTATTGGATCCTGTTACGAATAAACCTGCACCTAACTTTTTTTCTACGACGGCTTCGTCAAAATTTTCGGTGCGTGTAGCAGAAAATGTATACCTAAGAAACGATTGGCAGGACACTATGTACACGCGTATTTTATCAAGTAGCACGCCTACAAGTGGCAAATATGTATACAGCGACAACGATTTTATTTTTTTAGGAAAAGTGGTTGAATCTGTTACTGGCATGGGTTTAGATGCCTATGTGAACGAAACTTTTTATACCCCGCTTGGCATGCATAGCACCGGTTTTTTACCAACAGCAAAAATGCCACTCAGTAAAATTGTACCCACCGAAGTTGAAGCACATTTTAGAGCACAACAAATGCATGGCGATGTACATGACGAAGGTGCTGCCATGTTTGGTGGCGTAGCTGGACATGCAGGACTCTTTAGTAATGCCTATGATTTAGCAAAGCTGTATCAAATGCTATTAAATGGTGGTGTATTTAACGGCAAGCGTTATTTCAAAAAGTCTACCATTCAAAAATTTACCGCTTACAGTTCTAATATTTCTAGAAGAGGTTTAGGATTTGATAAACCTGAAAAAGACAATGCCACAAGAAAAGAAGCTTACCCTTCTAAAAGCGTATCCCCTGAAACCTATGGTCACACTGGATTTACGGGCACATGCGTTTGGGTGGATCCCACAAAGCAACTGGTTTATATCTTCTTATCTAGCAGGGTTTCTCCCACAAGAAACAATACCAAATTTGGAAGATTAAATGTGCGACCTAATATTCAAGAAGCCATCTATAGCGCAATCCAATAAAATAGGTTACCTTACTGCCATGCACTATTATTAAAGTGCCCGGTGCTCATGATATCCATTGCCATTGTAGATGATCACCGCCTCATGCGGGCTGGACTAGCCAA
>CAMAQW010000232.1 GCA_945860335.1 Sediminibacterium ginsengisoli
CCGCTTAACACACTTGCCTCATCACTAATAATATCACCAAATAAATTTTCGGTAAGAATCACGTCAAACTGAGCGGGGTACAAAATAATTTGCATGGCTGCGTTATCTACAAACATATAATCTACGGTAACATCCGGATATGTTGCACTCATACCCTGCACAACTTTGCGCCAAAGCCTAGACGTTTCTAATACATTGGCTTTATCTACCAGCGTTAATTTTTTTCGTCTGTTTTGTGCATACTTAAATGCGAGGTGCGCAATTCTTTCTATTTCAGCTACCGTGTAACTACACAAATCGCTTGCCGATTGTCCATCTTTTGCGAGTTCTTTTTTACCAAAATAAATACCGCCTGTAAGCTCTCTAAAAATGACAAAATCAATACCTTCTAATTGTTTTGCTTTTAAAGGCGACATGTGACTAAGCGCCTTATAGGTATCAATAGGTCTAATGTTTGCAAAGAGTTGTAAATCTTTTCGAAGTTTTAAAAGCCCTTGCTCTGGTCTAACCTTAGCAGAAGGATCATTGTCATATTTTGGATGCCCAATAGCGCCAAATAATACAGCGTCGGAAGCGAGGCAAGTGGTTACCGTTTCATCTGGTAGCGGACTACCCGTTTTATCAATGGCATCGGCGCCCATGAGGGCATATTCGTAACTAAATACATGACCAAATCTTTCACCAATGGCATTTAACACTTTAATGCTTTGCGCAGTTACTTCTGGCCCAATACCATCTCCGGGTATAACAGCAATTTTTTTATTCATAACACACTGTTCAATTAATTAATTTCTATTTTTTTCAAAATTCTCAATAGCCGCTTTATTGCTTAATAAATAATCGATGTCATCGTATCCATTTAATAGGCAGGTTTTTTTATACGCATTGATTTCAAATTTTTCTTGGGCGCCCGTTGCATCAATGGTAATGGTTTGATCTTCCAAACAAACCGAAAGGGTTGCATCTTTTTCCAATGTAAAAATGGATGCTAAAAAAGATTCCGAAACCGTAATTGGTAATAGACCGTTATTAAGCGCATTGTTTTTAAATATGTCTGCAAAAAAACTAGACACTACCACTGTAAATCCATAATCTTTAATGGCCCAAGCTGCGTGCTCACGTGAAGATCCACATCCAAAGTTTTTTCCTGCTACAAGTATCTCACCTGTATAGGAAGCATTGTTTAAAATAAAACTCGGCTTAGGCTCTAATTCATTATCGTTTGCATAACGCCAATCTCTAAATAAATTTTTACCAAAACCATCTCTTGTTGTTGCCTTTAAAAAACGCGCAGGAATAATTTGATCCGTATCTACGTTTTCTTCTTGTAAGGGAACAAAGCGGCTATGTATTTTATTAATCTTATTCATGAATCTCGTTTATAATAAAGTTCTCACATCGGTTACTACACCGGTTAATGCAGTAGCAGCAGCCGTTAAAGGACTTGCTAATAAAGTTCGGGCACCCGCACCTTGTCGGCCTTCAAAATTTCTATTACTGGTACTCACACAATATTCGCCAGCAGGGACTTTGTCTTCATTCATACCCAAGCATGCACTGCATCCAGCTTGTCTAATTTCAAAACCAGCTTCTTTAAAAATAAGATCGAGCCCTTCTTGCATCACTTGCTTGGCTACTTTTTGTGAGCCTGGTACAATCATTACTTGCACATCCGGATTTTTTGTTTTCCCTTTTACAAGTGCAGCTACTAAGCGTAAATCTTCAATACGTGAATTGGTACAGCTTCCAATAAATACATGTTGCACCGGCATTCCAATCAATGATTGACCAGCTTTAAGCCCCATATATTGTAATGCTTTTTCTAAATTTTTTTGCTCTCCCTCATCTTGCATATCAGCAGCAGTTGGAACATTTTTTGTGATGCCAATACCTAGCCCCGGATTGGTACCGTAGGTAATCATGGGTTCAATATCCGCGGCATCAATATTAAGTTCTAGATCAAATGCAGCGTCAGCATCTGAATATAAAGTTTGCCAGTAAGCAAGTGCTGTATCCCATGCTGCGCCAGTAGGTGCAAAAGTTCTATCCTTCATATAATCAAACGTAGTTTGATCGGGTGCAATAAGTCCACCCCTTGCGCCCATTTCAATACTCATATTACAAATGGTCATGCGCGCTTCCATAGATAATGCACGAATAGCAGACCCTGCATATTCTACAAAATATCCGGTAGCACCACTTGCACTAATTTTTGCAATGATGTATAAAATAATATCTTTTGAAACCACCCCTTTACCAAGTGCGCCTTCAATATTGATGCGCATTAGTTTTGGTTTTGTTTGTAGTAAACACTGTGATGCAAAAACCATTTCAACTTCTGAAGTACCAATGCCAAATGCAATGGTTCCAAATGCACCATGTGTAGATGTATGACTGTCTCCACAAACAATGGTCATACCAGGCTGTGTAACACCAAGCTCCGGACCAATCACATGCACAATTCCCTGATGCTCGTGCCCTAGTCCATATAATTCGATGCCATGTTTTTTACAATTATCAATAAGGGTATCTACCTGAAAACGAGATAATGCATCGGTAATTGGTAGGTGCTGATTTAGTGTAGGTACATTATGATCAGCAGTAGCTACAATTTGGTCTGGCCTAAAAATAGAAATACCGCGGTCTTCAATACCCTTAAAGGCTTGCGGACTTGTTACTTCATGAATAAAATGTTTGTCGATATAGAGTACCGAAGGACCATCTGTTACTTCCTGTACAATATGTGTATCCCAAATTTTTTCAAATAATGTTTTTCCCATAACGCGTTTCTTTACTTCCATTAATGTACAAATGCTGCTGTATGCGCAAGTGCAAGTGCTTGTAAATCTTCTTCCATCACTTCTTTTTTGGTATCTGCTACTTGTAAAAAAGAAGGATATAAAATATCGATATCGTTTCTATCGAATTGAAAACCTAATTTTTGAAATCGGTAGGCTAGTGCACTTCTTCCACTTCTTGCCGTTAACACAATTTTACTTCCTTCGGC